>CAZLFW010000098.1:0-11166 GCA_964559045.1 uncultured bacterium | reverse complement strand
CGAACCAGCGACCCAATGATTAACAGTCATTTGCTCTACCGACTGAGCTACTGGGGAGCAAAACAGGAAACGCTAATTATATAATCTAATCGTTTTTGTCAAGAAAAATTTTACAAAAATTTGGATTGTCAATATATCTTTACCAAGTACCAAATTTGATTTTTTAAAATAGTATATAAAACAGCCCAAATAGTTTCATTTTACTATTTTAATCAAATTGCCTTTCTTCAAAATATCATTTGGATAAATTCCGTTTAGCACAGCTATCTCATCAACTGATTTTTTATCCGTGATTCCGTAATAAGACAAGATTTTCTTCAAACTTATTTTGCTTTTTACCTTAACAACATGTATTCTTTTCGGCTTTTTATTTATTTTCCCTCTGTCTGTTAAATATGAAAAACTGTTGGGGACAAAAAGGTATTTCTCGTTAAAATCCTTATATATGCAATCAAATTCGTAAACTTTTCCGTTCATGTCTATGAAATAGGATATAACCGCATAATTTTTGGATTTCACAACAGAACCTGTTTTAACCGCTCTGAATCCGTTTACAAATATATTTTTAATGTAATACATTTTTAAATTATTGTTGTTCATATACTTGTTAACCGCATCATTCAAGCTTCTCCCTTTTGAAATATGAAAAACAATAACCGCATCTTTTCTGTCGCTTAAAAGAATCACCTGAGAAGGATTGTTATACAGCTTCCATTTTTCCGGAGCCCTGAATTTAAACTTTAAAACAGGATGATAAAAAAATCCTTTTTCAAAAAAACCTTGTCTCGGGTCTTCACCGAAAATCAAACCTTCAACATGCTTAAGATAATTTTTTTTATCTACTTTAAATTTTCTTATCCCCAATTTGTCTCTAATTTTATAAAATTTTTTTCTCACTTCCGCTATTCTGTTTACAGGATTGGGATGAGTGGACAAAAATTCAGGAAGAGCAGAATGCTCTTTTTTGCCTATCCTGTTCAAAGTTTGAAAAAACTTTCCCATTTCATTGGCATTGTATCCTGACTTGACGGAATACAATACTCCGAGGTAATCAGCTTCATATTCGTCATCTCTGCTGAATTTCAGAAAAAGAAGTTGGACTCCTTTTGAAATTAGCCCTGAAAACTGTTTTAATTCGGGAACAGCTATCATACCTATATTCATTCCAATTTGAGCAAGCATTGAGTAAGTCATCTGCTTTGCCGTGTGTCTTGCATTAATATGTCCAAGCTCATGCCCCAAAACACCTGCAAGCTGAGCTTCATTATTCAAATATGCGAGCAATCCCCTTGTTATATATACATATCCGCCGGGAACAGCAAAAGCATTTACCTGCACCGAGTCAAGCACTCTAAATGTATAATTCACATCATGTCTGTGAACGTGCTTTACAATTTTTCTACCCACTGAATTCACATATTCGTATAAATATTTATCTTTGTATATTCCGTATTGTGCCGTAATTTCCTTGTCGCTTTTTTTACCAATTGCTTTTTCCTGACCTTTTGAAACAAGAATAAGCTCTCTTTTACCTGTTACCGGATTAACGGAACAGCCGATTAACAAGGCTGAAAAAAATATTATAAAACAAAATAAAAATCTTTTCATTTGACCTCCTTGGAAAAAACTTCAAAATTCAAGGCGCAAAATTGTATTTTTGAAAAGGATAACAATATTTTTGTAATTTCGCAATAATTTTATTTTAAAAATTGATGTTGTAAAATGCCTGCACTTGTATTATATAAATTTTGCAACACTGCTAATTTAATGTTTAAAATTTTAAGTATAAATAATTTAAGACCTTTGCACAATAAAAAGTAGCAAAATTTATAAAATAAATATATACATGTAAAAACAAGCAGTTATAATGGATTCTTCCCCTTCGCTCTGCTCAGGGTCAGAATGACTTTTTTGGGATCATTCTGAAGGAGCATAGCAACTAAAGAATCCATAACTTATTAATATTAAATAAAATTTTTAGCAACACTTAAAAACACCGTGCAAAGGTCTTAATTTGAAATTGAAATTTACATAATTTTTAAAAAATTGCGGAGGGAAAATGCTTTCAAGCAGAGCTGCAAACATTGCGCCTTTTTATGCCATGGAAATTCTCGAGGAAGCACAGAATTTGGAAAAACAAGGCATTGACATTATCCACCTTGAAATAGGAGAGCCTGACTTTGACACTCCCATATCCATTAAAGAAACAGCCAAAAACGAAATGGACAGAGGCAATACTCATTATACTCACAGTCTCGGAATACACAGGTTGAGAGAAACGATTTCACTGCACTATAAAAATAGATACAACGTGGATGTTAATCCAGACAGAATACTAATAACCAACGGCACTTCACCTGCTCTTTTTCTCGCTTATGCGGGAATCATTGAAACAGGGGAGAATATTATATTATCCAATCCCTCTTATCCGTGTTATAAAAACATGATTAAATTTCTCGGAGGAGAATTAAACTACGTAAATATTTACGAAGAAGAAAATTTTCAATTTCCAATAAAAACTTTAAAAGACAAGATAAACGCAAAAACAAAAGCAATAATGATTAACTCTCCTGCAAATCCCACAGGGACAATACTGTCACAAGAAAATCTGAAAGAGATAGCCGAACTGGACAAGCTTGTAATTTCAGATGAGATATATCACGGACTTGTTTTTGAAGGAGAAGCGAGGTCAATACTTGAATATACTGACAATGCAATGGTTCTTAACGGTTTTTCAAAACTTTACGCCATGACTGGTTGGAGGCTCGGATACGTTATTTGTCCCGAAAGATTCATTCGAGCATTACAGAAAATTCAGCAGAACTTTTTTATTTCAGCAAATGCGTTTGTTCAGGAAGCAGGCATATCCGCTCTCACCGAGACTGAAAGAGACATTGAAAAGATGAAAAACATTTATAACAAAAGAAGACTAATTGCAATGGAAAGACTCCGTAAAATCGGATTTAACATAAAGTCCGAACCTAACGGTGCTTTCTACATATTTCTTAACGTTAAAAATTACACTTCCGATTCTCTCGCATTTGCAAAAGAAATTTTAAGAAAAGCACATGTAGGTGTTACTCCGGGAATGGACTTCGGAAGCAACGGAGAAGGCTTCATAAGGTTATGCTATGCAAATTCAGTGGAAAATATAAACACTGCAATGGACAGATTGGAAACTTTTTTTAATGAAATTAAGAAAAGGTGACTATTTAATATATGCTTTTGTTATTGTAGCAGTAATTTACAGTTTTAAAATTTCGGAAAAATTTCCCTTAAACTACGTTGAGGTTGTGACACCATATAAAGAGTTGATTTTTCCGTTGAAACAGGATAAAGTAATCACTGTAAAAGGCACATTGGGGACTCTGACACTATCCATTAAAAATGGAAAAGTCAGAGTAATCAAATCAAGTTGTTTAAATAAAATTTGCATTAAAACCGGATGGATAACATGTTCGGGAGAGTATATAGCATGTGTTCCCAACCATATACTCATTAAACTTGTAAGCAGAAAACCCGTTGATAAAAGATACGATTTTATCACGGAATAACGGAGAGAAAAATGTTCGGAATTGGATTTAACGAAATAATCATTATACTTGTAATAGCATTAATTGTAATTGGTCCCAAAAAACTTCCAGACATTGCAAAGGCGCTGGGAAAAGGATACAGAGAATTTAAAAAAGCTTTCGACGATGTTAAAGATGAGTTGAACATAGACATTGACGATGACTCCGAGTATGACGAAATCAGAAAAACCGGAATAAAAGCAAAGGATACCGATGCAAATACAAAAGAGCAATTGGACTCTGGTGAAATAATTGAAGAATCCGCAGAAAATACAGAGAAAGAGGATAAAAAAGAATAATGTCGCAGGAAAAACATCAGGAACAAGAAGAATATAAAATGTCGTTCACCGAACATCTCGAAGAGCTTCGTAACAGGCTTATTAAAATTTTTATAGCAGTTGCAGTGGGATTTGTGGTAAGCTACTTTTTTTCAAAACAATTGTTTTACTTTTTATCTTTACCGTTACTTGAAGTTCTGCCCAAACAAAACAGTCTTATATTCACCGCTTTGCCTGAAGCTTTCTTTACTTATTTAAAAATTTCACTTTTTGCAGGTATTTTTCTTGTTTCACCTTATATTTTCTATCAAATGTGGAAATTTATATCTCCTGGACTATACTCGGAAGAAAAAAAATACGTTTTCCCTTTTGTTGTTGTTTCTACGCTATTCTTTCTTACAGGAGCTTCTTTCGGATATTTTGTGGTATTTCCGTTCGGATTCAAATTTTTCATAGGGTTTCAGTCCGAATATATAAAAGCTCTTCCGTCTCTCAAACAGTATCTCGGATTTGCCATGAAACTCCTCTTTGCATTCGGGACAATATTTGAAATGCCTGTAATAATGTATTTTCTTGCAAAAATAAAAGTGATAAATTCCCAGCTCCTCACAAAAAACAGAAAATATACAGTTGTTCTCATATTTGTTGTTGCAGCTTTACTTACTCCTCCTGATGTTTTCACTCAGGTTTTAATGGCTCTGCCATTGATTATTCTTTACGAATTAAGTATATGGGTTGTAAAATACGTTGAAAAGCAGAGGAGTAAAAAAGATGGGTTATGATTTTCCCCCTTACAGACCGCCAAGTGAAGCATACAGCTGTTTAATCAGATTTACGAGAGGATGCCCTTGGAACAAATGCGAATTTTGCAGAATGTATAGAAACGTTAAGTTTGAGCTTCGTTCTTCAGATGAAATAGAACAGGATATTGAAGCTGCTCCTTCCATATTCGGGAAAGACATAAGAACCGTTTTTATAGGTGATTCTGATTCGCTTTTAATGAAAACCGAAACTCTTGTTCCTCTTCTTAAAAAAATTTGCAATGTGTTTCCGGAGCTTCAACGTATTACAAGCTACGCCCGTATAAGGACATTAAAAGCCAAAGGCGGAGAAAACCTTAAAAAACTGCATAATGCAGGACTTACTCGTGTGCATATCGGACTCGAATCAGGCAGCGAAAAAGTGCTTAACCTCATAAAAAAAGGTCCCAAACCGAGACATTTTGTGGAAACTGCTCCTCTGATAAAAGATTCCGGCATAGAATTCTGTTTTTACGTATTGCTCGGAATAGGAGGAGAAGAATTTTCTAAAGAACATGCTGAGGAGACAGCTAAAATCATTAATCTTTCCAAACCTGACTTTGTAAGATTCAGAACCATTATTCCAATTCCCAAAAGCGGAATCAAAAAAAATTCGACTCGGGAGAACTCACTTATTTAAGCGATGCGAAAATCATCCTTGAGCAGTATAACATTATCAAAGATATTGAGATTGAAACATACATAGCAAACGACCATATATCCAATCTTGTGGCAATTGAAGGCAAATTGCCTGACAACAAGGTGGAGTTTCTCGATATTTTAAAAAACGCTCTCAAACATTACAGCGGCACAAAACGGAATTACGAAGAGCTTCTTAATTACCTCTAAGGAGAATAAAGTTTGAAAACAATTAGAAAAGAAGAGATTTTGTCTCTGATTTCTCAGATAGACAATGAAAAATTAAAAGAAAAGCTTTTGGAATTTACAAAAAACAGTGAAATTGATACGGAATTTTTTTTCGATAAAATTAAAAAATTGGACATGATAGAGGACAATGATTACAAATTATTACTTCTTCTCGAAGAATTTTATTTAAGATTCAAAGATGCGGGGTGATTATGCTTACCAATTTGGAAAAAGAACTTTTAAACATTATTCAAACCGATTTTCCAGTTGAGAAGAAACCTTTTAAGGCAATAGGAGAGAAACTGTCAATTTCCGAAGAAGAGGCGTTTCAATTAACAAAAGGATTAATTGAAAAAGGTATTATCAGACGTCTCGGAGCAACTTTTGATTCGAGAAAACTTGATTATGCAAGCACTTTATGTGCCGCCAACGTGCCTGAAGGCAAACTGGAAAAATTTGTTGAAACGGTTAACAGCTATAACGGAGTTACCCATAACTATCTCAGACCCGGATATTACAACGTTTGGTTCACGTTTATAGGTAAAAATATGGAGTTCATAGAGAACAAACTTAAAGAAATATCTGAAAAAACAGGTGTCAAGGAAATTGTTAATCTGCCTGCAAAAAAACTTTTTAAGGTCAGAGTAAATTTGAATGTTTAGAATATTAATTTTATTCCTTGTTTTCTATATTATTTACAAATTTCTGAAAAAAATATTTTTCTCAGGAACACGCTCCTATAAAAACACACCTTCTTCGGCAGCGGAAAACATTGAAGGAGAAAAAATTCTTCCTTGTGAGAACTGCAAAATATATTTTCCCGAATCTCAAGCTGTAAAACATAACGGTAAACTTTTCTGTTCAAACAAGTGCGCCAAGAAATATTTAACTTTAACGGAAAATAAATAATGAGATACTTTAATTTTCTTAAATTTTTATTTGCGGTTCTGATTTTTTTTCATTTTACCGTGTTTGTTTCCGAAGCATACCCGTCCAGTTGCAATACAAAACTCCTTTTAAACAAGGAATATGTTAAAAAAGTAATTCCGTATCTGAAAAAAGCAAAACAAGAAGTTATAATAAGTGCATACATGTGGTGCTGTAATCCTCAAAAATATTATTCTCTTCCGTGCAAAATGTTAAGCACTGTTCTCGAACTGGTAAAAAAAGGTATAAAAGTTACAGTTATTCTTGATAAGGACATTAAGTCTGACTCACAGTGCAACCTTGTAACTTCCGAAATTTTCAAACACACCCTGCTCCGTAAGTATGACAACTTAAAAATTTATTTTGATTCTCCAGTGGTTCGCTCACATCAAAAGCTTGTTTTAATTGACGGAAAATACTCTTTTATAGGCTCTCACAACATTACCCAAAGCGCAATGAAGTATAACAATGAAGTATCGGTATTTATAAAATCTGAAAAAATTTTCAACAAATTAAAAAATTACATTAAAAATATTATTAAAGATTCCAAAAAAATTTATTAACGGTTTCACTTAAATAAGGATTAAAAAGTGAAAAAATTTTGCATGTTACCGTTTTTTATTGTTTTTTGTATTTTTTTAACAGTTGCTTCTTCATTTCCTCAGGAAACATCTACAATGAAAAAAAAATACGAAATACTCCTCAATCTTTGCAGAGCAATAGCTGATAAAGGCTGCTATCTAAAAAATTATTCTTTTCTCTACAGTCTCTCCAATGCAAGCGAAAAAAAGGAAATATTGAAAGAAGCGGATAAAATTGCCTCAGAACTGAATCCCTACGAATTCAGCAAAATTGATTTTTCATTATTTAAGAGAAACATAATTTACATTATCTCCAAGTTCTCAAAATACAGGTTAACAAAAGACGAAAAGATTCTTAACAATATTCTCGAAGAAGCGGATTCTCTCGGTTTATACAACGAAGCGGCAAACTATGCTAAAACACACTTTAACATGGAAATAAAACCTGCAAAAGAAAGGGAAGATTCTTATTTTGAAACAAATACAGACACTCAGATTTACAAAAAAGATTTCAATCCTAACAACATAGGAATCCTTTTTTTACTCCCTCTTTCGGGAAAGTTTAAGCATATAGGAGAAAAATGTATAGAAGGAATTTTTTCCGCATTTGATTTTTTTCACTACAAAAGCAGATTTCATCTCTATTTTTTCGATACAAACATAAACAGAGACGATTACAATGAAAAATTAAAAAATTTCTATAACAATTATGGTAATATAAGAATTTTCATAGGACCGCTTGAAAGCTCTCTTGAAACCAAAACGGTTCAAGTGGCAAAAACAATCGGGATTCCCGTTATATCCCTTGTGCCTCAAGGGGAGAACAGTTTAAATTATAAATACTATTTTAATCATAGCATTAATTTAAAGGATGAAATAGAGCAACTATCCGATTTGATAAAAAAAGAATCATACTACACAGGCGTTTTGTATCCTGAATCTTCTTTCGGATTAAAGGTGAAAAACTATTTTTTACAAGAGCACGGTGCTGCTCAAACAGTTTTCATTCCTTATCCGAAAAACACCGTTGATTTTAAGCGAGAAATAATTTTACTGGGAAAACTTGAAAAAAACAAAGATAACGAATATATTCAAAAAAGAGACATTGACTCGGTTTTCATAGCTGATGACATTGAAAAAGCATTGCTTATAATACCTCAACTTTTCTTTTACGACATGAAAGACCTGAAAATTTACGGATTAAATTTATGGAACAGTAAAAGGATTTTACAGCTTGAAAAAAAATATCAAAAATCAATAACTTTTTTAGGATTGGTAAACTATTTTGCAAAAAACAGGCGCTTTTTATATTTTTCTAATTATTTGAAAAAATATTTTAACGATACACCTGATTTTTATTCCGCATTACTCTACGATACAGTAAAAATTTTGAACCGTCTTAACTTTGAAACAAACAACAGTATGAAAGAATCTTTATTAAACGGAAAGTTTTATCTGCTCACAGGAGAAACAAGTTTTGACATTAATGGTATGTGCAGAAAAAAATTTAAAATTTTAAAATCACCAACGGAACCATAGAAGTTTATTAAAAAAGGAAAAAGGAGGACAAATGTTTAAAAAAGGAGAAGACAAAGGTGTAAGAGCATTTCTTGCCGAAGATGTCACTTTTGAAGGGAGCTTCATATTTAACGGGACAGCTAACCTCGACTGTAAATTCACAGGAGAAATCAAATCTGACACAGGCACATTAATAGTGGGAGAATCGGCGGATATAAAGGGAAATCTCGAAATAAAACATTTGATAAACAAAGGATATATAGAAGGTGAGATTCTTGCGGAAAAAATAGAAAATTTTGCTCCGGGAAAAATCATGGGAAATGTTAAAAGCAAATCTTTCTTTAATCAACTTGGCGCGGTTTTTGACGGCAATTGTAGCATGACAGAAGAGAAAGAGCATGCTGAAGCAAACACAAATAATGAAAAAATAGTAAAAAAGCTGGGTTGATTTTTTCATTTAACTTCCTAAATTGATATTAGCTGTAAATTTTTAAAACAATATCAATTAGGAGGTAGTTATTATGAGTTCCCGAAAAATCGAATTTAAAACAGAGATAAATCAGCTTCTTGATTTAATGATTAACTCTCTTTACACGCATAAAGATGTTTTTTTAAGAGAGTTAATTTCCAACTCTTCAGATGCCCTTGACAAATTAAAGATAGAATCGCTCCAAAACGATGCTATTCTCGAAGGTGACAACACTTTTAAAATTAAAATAACTGCGGATAAAGAAAATAAAACATTAACTGTCAGCGATACAGGAATAGGGATGACAGAAGAGGAAGTTATTAAACACCTTGGCACAATTGCCCACTCCAATACAAAAGAATTTCTCCAAAAATTAAAAGAAGCGGACAACAATACGGTGGAATTAATAGGACAATTCGGAGTAGGTTTTTACTCTTCATTTATGGTGGCAGATAAAGTTACGGTTATCACAAAAAGAGCTGGAAAAGACAACAAACCTGTTAAATGGGAGTCAACTGCAGACGGTTTTTTTACCGTTAATGAAACGGAAAAAGAAACAAGGGGAACAGATGTAATACTTCATTTGAAAGAGGGTGAGGAAGATTTTCTCGAAGAATGGACAATAAGGGATTTGGTAAAAAGATATTCAGACTTCATAGAATATCCCATTGTAATGGAAGTTGAAAAAGATTCAACTGTTGTAAAAGGCGAGAAAATTAAAGAAGAAGAGACTCTGAATTCCCAAAAAGCTATTTGGTTGAGAAACAAAGACGAGATAAAAGAAACCGAATATTGCGAATTTTACAAACATATTTCACACGATTTCAATGATCCTCTTGAAACAATTCACTATAAGGCGGAAGGAACCGTTGAATTTACCGCACTACTGTTTATCCCGAAGAAAAAACCTTTCAACATCCACCTAACCGATTATAAATTCGGGCCCATGCTTTATGTTAAAAGGGTTCAAATTATGGAAAACTGCGAAGAACTGCTTCCACCTTATCTGAGATTCGTAAAAGGAGTTGTTGAAACTTCGGATTTACCTTTGAACATTTCAAGAGAAACATTTCAAAACAACAGACAAGCTGAAATAATAAAAAAGAATGTTGTTTCCAAAATACTTGATACTTTAAAAAATTTAAAGAAAAACGAACTGGAAAAGTATGAAACTTTTTACAACGAATTCGGTAAAATTCTTAAAGAGGGAATCCACCTTGATTTCGGCAAAAAAGAAGAAATTGCATCTTTACTGCTGTTTGAATCCACAAACACTGAAAAAGGGAAATATACCGATTTGGAAACTTACGTTAACAACATGAAACAAGAACAAAAAGAGATTTATTACATAACAGGAGAGTCGAGAAAAGAATTGGAAAATTCTCCTTATCTTGAAGCTTTTAAAGAAAAAGGATACGAAGTTCTTTTTATGACCGACGAAATAGATGATTTTATAATGGGAAGTTTAATGGAATACAAAGGCAAAAGATTAAAATCAGTTATAAAGGGAGAAGTGGACATAGAAAAGAACAAAGAAAAAGAAAAGGAATTCAAAGGATTGCTTGAATTCATAAAAAATATTTTAAAAGATGAAATTGAAGATGTGAGATTCTCCGGAAGGTTAAAGGATTCTCCTTGCTGTCTTGTTGCAGGAGAGCACGATATTGACCCTCAAATGGCAAAAATCTTCGAAGCAATGGGACAGCCAGTTCCAAAAGCAAAGAAAACTCTTGAAATAAACCCTAACCACAGTCTCATAACCACTATCAATGATTTGTATAACAAAAAAGACAACAACGCAAAACTGGAAAAATTCATTAATCTCCTTTACAATCAGGCATTAATAATTGAAGGTTCCAAGCCGTCCGACCCTGTTAAATTTGTGAACGACATTGTTGAACTAATGAGCGAAACCTTAAACAAATAAAAACAAACCGGCACTGTTTTAAATTCAAAGTGCCGGTACCTATAGATTCCTGACTCTTTCTATATTATATGTGTTTAAAATTAACAGCTAAATGGAAGTATTCAGTCTATTAAAATTTGGTATCCCGTCACACTTTAATACACAATTTTATTAGGACATCCTTCCATTCAGGTGTTATGATTCTTTTCTTTTTTAAAAAATATCCAAATATAACAATTGAAAATAGA
>CAZLFW010000097.1:0-5269 GCA_964559045.1 uncultured bacterium | reverse complement strand
AAATATTTTTTTAGCATCATAACTCAAGTTTCGCACCTTTAATAGATAAGAATTTTCAAATTATATTCAATTATAACAGGTAATTCTTTGATTTTATTACAAAAAAATAGCTACATTGACTATAGATTACGGCATAATGCCGAGATTAAATTAAAAAAATTGAATTAATTATAATTTTTTAGTTCATAGAAGCACCTATGGACATTTGCGCGGCATTTCTATTATATAGTATTTTTCATTTAATATTAATGATTTATGGATTCTTCAGTCGCTACGCTCCTTCAGAATGACCCCAAAAAAGTCATTCTGAGTCTGAGCAGAGCGAAGGCGAAGAATCCATTTGTAATATATTAAAATTATTGCCTATACTATGCAAAAATAACCCATTTTGCTATCATAAAATAGCTTTATTTATTTCTATTGCAGTTTTAAAGTGTTTTTACGTAATTTCAAATTTTTAACATCGCAATTAATATTGCAGATTAACAATTTATACAAGCTCAATGTCCAAAGTTCAAAGGTCAACATTTAAGGTTAAAAAACAATTTAATAACAAATAGTTAAAAATGTTGAAAATGTCATTTTAAGTAGAAAACCACATTATTTGCAGTATCAAACATCAATTCTCCACTCGGTGCTGTTTGGCGTATCTTCAAGAATTATTCCGTTTTTTTTGAGCTCTTCCCTTATTTCATCCGCTTTATCCCATTCTTTTTTCTCTCTGAACAAATTACGTTTCTCTATTCTCCCTGAAATAAATTCTTCGTCAATTCCCTTTTCATTAAGGAATTTCTCTTTTTCACGCCTGATAAATTCTCCGGGAGCAAGTGTAAACAAACCTGTAATAGTAGAAAAATCTGTAAAAAATTCTTTAATTTCATGAAGAAAAAGCAATATATCTTCTGACAATGAAAGTGACGGAGCATAAATAAGTTTATTTAAATCAGTAATGAAATCAAATACAAAACCTGTTGCAGCAGCTGTATTGAAATCATCATCCATTGCACTGAAAAAATTATCTTTAAATTGCATAAACTTATTGTAAAGTTTTTTCTGAGATTTGGAAAGTTTTTTCAAATCACACTTTCTTTCAACATTAACGGGGTTCTTAACCAATATGGCATAAAGCCTGTCAAGAGTGTAATTAAGTTTTAAAAACCCTGATTTTGCATTGTTGATATTTTCAAAGGAAAAATCTATAGGTTTATGATAATGTGAAGTCAATAGAAAAAATCTTAATACATCAGGAGAAACTTTTTCCAAAATTTCTCTTATTGTAAAAAAATTTCCAAGGGATTTGCTCATTTTGTTTTTATTAATATTAACAAAACCGTTGTGAATCCAGTAATTTGCAAAAGTCCTCCCTGAAAAAGCTTCTGACTGAGCAATTTCATTTTCATGGTGTGGAAATATCAAATCTTTTCCGCCTCCATGTATGTCAAAAGTTGTTCCGAGGTATTTCATACTCATAACTGAACACTCTATATGCCATCCAGGTCTTCCTTTGCCCCACGGACTTTCCCAAAAAGGTTCACCTGGCTTGCTCTTTTTCCAAAGCACAAAATCAAGAGGATTAAGCTTCCTTTCGTCAACATCTATTCTTGCTCCTGAAATAAGGTCTTCGGTTTTTTTCTTGGAAAGTTTACCGTATTCGCTAAACTTGGAAACATGGTAAAATACGTCACCGTCTTTTTCATAGGCAAACCCTTTGTTAATGAGCACTTTTATAAATTCAATCATGTCAGGAATATGGTCGGTAGCCTTTGGCTCTATTTGAGGCTTTTTTATATTCAATTTTTCCGTATCAACATGAAATTCTTTTATATACTTCTCACTTATTTCCTTAAAATCAACACCTTTTTCATTTGCCCTTTTAATGATTTTATCGTCAATATCCGTAAAATTCCTTACAAAAGTAACCTTATAGCCTTTAAAAGAAAGGTATCTGTAAATAATATCAAAAACAATCAAACTTCTTGCATGTCCAATGTGGCAAAGGTCATAAACGGTAACTCCGCAAGCATACATACCTGCTTCACCCTGTTTAAGAGGCTTGAACTCTTCCTTTTTACCGGTTAATGTATTAAAAATTTTCATCCGCTTTCTCCGTTTCTTACTTTATAACAAAACAGTTGTTAAAAGTTGTATTATAACTTGACTAATTTTATCTTAGTCTATATATAAATTACCCTGATTAGTCAATTTTAATTTTAATCAAGGAGTTTTTATGAAAAATTTGACAGATACTGAAAAAATTAAAAATCTAATTGATACACATATTTTTAACTGGCACAAAAAAGACGAATGCGAGGATTTTAGTATAAATGCAGGGATTTTAAAAGAAAAGGATTTTCTGATTCTTGTAACCGATATTCTCATGTCCAATTACAAACTTTGGCACCTTGAAGACATTGCAAGGGACCCTGTTGCAAGCGACAGTGTAATTGCAGACATAAAAAGAAAAATTGACAAGGAGAATCAACTTAGAAACGACAAAATAGAAACCCTTGACATACATATTAACGATTATCTGAAAAACAGCGGCATAAAGCCTTTAACAGACGATTTTAATTCTGAAACACCTGGAAGTATTATAGACAAAATCACTATCCTCTCTTTAAAAATTTATCACATGCAAGAGCAGACGGAAAGAAAGGATTCCACACAGGAGCATATAAACAGTTGCAGAGACAAACTTGCAGTGTTGAACCGTCAAAGGGACGACCTTCTTGTATCTTTAAAAAAATTGATTACCGAACTTTTAAACGGAGAAAAAGTTCATAAAATTTATTTTCAGTTCAAAATGTATAATGACCCCAATTTGAATCCCGCAATATATTCAAAATCTTAAAATGAAAATACTTATTGTCAGATTAGGAGCAATAGGAGACATAATAAGAACAGTTCCCGCTGTTTTATATCTGAAAGAGAAATTAAATGTTGAAACTGTTCACTGGGTAGCTGAGGATTGGGCGTCAAACCTGCTTCTCAATCATCCCGACATAGAAAAGGTATATGTTATTCCGAGGAAAAGATACAGTGAAGCTATAAAAATTTTAAATGAAATTAAACAAGAAAAATACGACTATCTGTTGGATTTCCACGGCTTGTTAAAAAGCGGACTTTTGTCATTTTTTTCAGGGATAAAAAAAAGAGTTGGATTTCATAAAAACAACTGTAAAGAGCTTAACCATCTGTTTAACAATATTAAAGCTCCTTTCATATCTGAAAAAGTAACGAGAATTGAAAAAAATTTCAATCTTTTAAAACCGTTAATTCAGTATGTGGAAATTCCAGAAACATTAAAAACAAATTTCAACATTGAAATGGAAAAAAAAGAGAAAATAGAAACTTTTCTTCAACCAACAAAAAAATTTCAGTGTATCGTAGGCATAAATCCCTGCACAAGCAAATCGGGCTCTTACAAAGAATGGCCCATTGAATACTACAAAAAACTTATTCATCTTGCATCAGAATATTTTAGAGGCAATGTTGCTTTTGTAATAACATGGGGACCGGGAGAAAGGGATAAAGTATTACCCCTACTTAAAGCAGGTGAAAAATTCCAAAATGTTTTTATGGCACCTGAAACCGATATGAAAGAATTAATGGTGCTAATTTCAAAATTTAATTTTTTTGTAACAGGAGATACCGGACCAATGCACCTTGCTTCAACTTTAAACATTCCGATACTTGCTCTGTTTGGACCCTCTGACTCGGAAGTGAACAAACCTTGGGGCAAAAGAAATGTTGTTTCCAAAGTTGATGTTGGCTGTAATCCGTGCAGAAACAAAAAATGCTCTCATTTGAAATGCCAGCGGGAACTAACTCCGGAAATTGTTTTTAACGATTTCAAAAAGCTTGTATCCAAAAACAGATATATAAGTTCAAAGTTTTATGTTATTTCAAATCAAAAAGCATATTATCGGTAAACATAAAGCGTTTTAAAAAATTTTATATCGTATTTTAAATTTTTTTAAATTTGTTTTTGTATTATTAGATGATGAATATCAATCAAATATAATTTATTTTTCCACTGGAAAATTTGTTTTTGCCCATTGCCAGAAACCATAATCATAATTTTCAATATTTTTATAACCTACATATTTTAATACAAAATATACAAATCCAGATCTTACACCGCCAGTACATACAGTTATTATTTTTTTTTCAATTTTTTCTGGACAAGGTATGCCCTTTTGTTGCAAAATTTCTAAAATTTCTTTTTTTTGTTTTAATTTATACTCCTTATTGAAAAAAATTTTCCAATTAATAAAAACTGAATCAGGAATATGCCCACCTCTCTTTTCTCCATAAAGTATTGCTCCAAAAAATTCTTTTTTTGTTCTTGTGTCAATTATTATTGCTTTATTTTCTTTAATCAAATTATTAATATCTTCTGCATTTATAAGATGAAATTTGCCAATTTCTAATTTTTCACACTTTTTTAATGAATTAAAAATATTAGACATAAAAGATACAGGAAAACCTTTTCTCTTCCAGTAATAATAACCTTGATCTAAAATCTTTATATTTTTATATCCCAATCTATCCAATAACCAGAATATTCTTCCTTCAGCACCCCAGCTATATTGATCACCATAAATAATTATCTTTTTATTCTTGCAAATTCCTTTATTAATAAGTATTTTTTTTATTTCATTAAATGGTTTTAAAACACAAGGAATATCTTTTTTATAACAAAGAGCTCCTCCACAACCACCATCAAGATGAACTGCTCCTTTAATATGTCCTTTTATAAAACTTAATGTATTTCTTGCATCAATAATTACAAGATCTTTACTATCTAATTGTTTTATCAATGTATCAGCACTAATTATCATTTTATCTGTTCCTGCTTTTAGATTTATTGTTATTAAAAATGTTAAAATAGCAAAAATAATCTTTTTTGTCATTTTTCCACCCAATTTTTAGGACTATACTAATTAATGTAATTAGTTGTTATTCATAGTTATTTGTGCTTTATATTGCTTTGCACAGTAAAAAATAGCTAAAAATTACAAAATATATAAAGTTGTTATCAAAATGTTTTTTATTTATTAGATATTTTTCTATAAACACAAGGTATAAGTGATATAAAAATAATAAGTATAATCCCAATATAAAATTTTAGTGTAATTTTGCCTTTTATAAAATCAAGCAATGAACTGCCAAAAACAACATATCCAACACACCCAGGAATCATACAGAAAAAAGTAGCTAATAAATAATGAAAAAACTTAACATTAGTGATTCCAAAAAAATAATT
>CAZLFW010000096.1:0-2623 GCA_964559045.1 uncultured bacterium | reverse complement strand
ATAAAAAGATTTGAAGATTTATACGGCAGAAAATAATTGTCTTAATTGATTTTTTCTGTTATGTTATTTTTACTTGAATAAAAATTGCAAGAAAGGAAAAGAATATGGGTGAAAAATTTAATGTTGAAAAGATAATTGATTTGGTTTCAAGCGAGAATAAAGAAAAAATCCTGAAAGGATTGGATGAAGTTACTAAAAATATAGATTTTATTCCACCTGAAGCAATTGAAGATGTTATCAGCTCTTTGTTTTTTATAGACCTTGGCGACCATCCAGAAATGATTGACGTAAAAGATAGAGCAATAAAAGTTTCAAGTAAATTCGGAAACAGTATTATTCCGTATTGTATAAAAAGTCTTGAAGAAACCGACCTGAAAGCTGCTCTTGATTATGCAAGAGTGTTGGGAGAAATAGGGAAGGATGCTGTTGAGCCTCTTCTTGAAGAGTATCACAAAGCAACTACGGCGGATGCACGTTCTTTTATACTCTATGCAATTAGCAAGATAAAGGATAAATATGTTGCCAAAGCGTTTCCTCTTGTTATTTCTGAAGCAAGCTCGCAAAACGACGAAATCAGAGATACAGCTACAAGGACATTGGGTAAAATATTTGAAACTCTTGAACCAAGCGATATTGATCCGATTATTTTGGAAACAGTATATAACGTTCTTATTAACAGGGCATCTGATTTTAGAAGTCCCATTAGAGCAAAAGCTGTAAGGAGTCTTGGCAAACTTGCAAAAAAAGGTTTTTTAAATGAAAAGCAGAAAAAACAGTTGGAAAAACTTTGCAAAAGAGTATTGGGCCAAGATGAACATTTTGAATGGGACAGGGCTTTTATAGTTAGAAAAGAAGCTAAAGAGACGTTAAAATATTTATAAAAAAATCTTGATAAATAAAAATTTTTGTGCTAATTGCACTTCACTTTAAACGCCTGGGTGGCGGAATTTGGTAGACGCAAGGGACTTAAAATCCCTCGGAGTATTACTCCGTGCCGGTTCGAGTCCGGCCCTAGGCATAATAAAAATAAAAAAAGCGGAGGTTATTCTCCGCTTTTTTTATGCAAACAATATTGAATGTTTAAATTGTATTCTCTAATTAATGGTTTTTATTTCCATTGCCTGAACTCTGTTTTTCCCTGAGTTTTTAACGCAATAAAGCGCTTCATCGGCATATTTAAGCAAGTCGTTTTCATCTTTAACTGTATTATGCTGGATTGTGCTTACTCCAATACTTAATGTTATTTTAATAACGTTTAAATTGTAAATGAATTCCTTTGCCTCCACCTGTTTTAAAATTCTGTTGGCAATTATTTCAGTCTCTTCCATTGTCACATGAGGTAAAAGTATTACAAATTCTTCTCCTCCGTAACGAGCAACAATATCCACTTCTCTTACGTTTTGATTGAAAATTTTCGAAAGTTCCTTTAGTATGGTGTCACCTGCAAGATGTCCGTAAGTGTCATTTATGTTTTTAAAATCGTCAATATCTATAACCATAAGTGAAAGCGGTATATTGTATCTTTTGCTCTCCAAATATCTCTCTCTCAATTTTTCCCTGAAATATCTGTAATTGTAGAGGCCCGTCAATCCGTCTTTATTTGAAAGCTCCAATAGTTTCGCATTCATTTTTTTCAATTTTTCGTCAAGCGCTTTTTTGTCGGTTATATCCCTCACAAAGCCTTGAACCGCTGGTTTACCTTCAAATTCAACATTGTTAATTGTTATTTCAACATATATTTTTTCTCCGTTTTTCTTTTTAAATATTGATTCGTAAGGCATTTTTACTTTTTCGCCTTTTAAAATTTTATCATAGATCAAAGAACATGTTTTAAATGATTCATCGTCGATAACTTGAAAAATAGGTAAGTTTTTCAGCTCTTCATCATCGGCATAACCGAGCATTTCTTTGAATTTTCTGTTCATATATTTAAATTGATGCTCCTGCCTTATATAAATGCCTTCCCCTGCATTTTCAATTAGATTCTTATATTTTTCTTTTGACTTTATCAATTCGTTTTCAAGTTTTAACCTGTCTCTTATGTCAAAAAGAAAGCCTATTGTAGAATCTTCTTTTCCTTTTATATATACAATGGTTCCGAAAATTGCAGCCGGAATTTCTTCTTTATATCTTGTAAATAAAGTCAATCTATAATCCAATATTTTACCTATTCCGCCTTTATCAGTGCTTCTCATTAACTTCATTATTGATTTTGCCGTTTCAATTCCGCCTTTGTAAAAGGATGAAATATGCATTTTTCCTATGACTTCCTCTCTTGAAAAACCGGAAATTTTTTCAAAAGCTTCATTAACGTATTTGAATTTTCCTTTTTTATCTGCCTGAACAACAATTGCAGGAGAATTCTCAAGTAAAAGTTTGTAAGGCTTTAATTCTTCTTCAACTTTTTCTATTGTTTCAATGTTTGTAAATATTTTTTTAATTGAGCATAAAATAACAGCTATTGTAATGGAAAAGAGATTTATAATTAACAGAGGAAATTTTGTGAAATTAACGGTTAAAAAATTTTTAAACGAGAATGTCAGGCATTGTTGTGAAAAATAAGCGTAATTACTTACACAAGGTATAATAATTAAGATTAATAATGCAATTATACATAATTTTT
>CAZLFW010000095.1:0-2899 GCA_964559045.1 uncultured bacterium | reverse complement strand
TTGTTCAATTAGGGAGTTTTATGTTTATTAACGGAAATACAAAAATATTTGCATTAATAGGTAATAATATAGCTCATTCACTGTCACCTGAAATACATAATTTTTTAATACATTCATTTAAAATAAATGCTGTTTACATTCCGTTGGAAATTAAAGAAAATTTATCTTCTTTTTTTCAATTTTTCAAGTCAACCCGCAATTTCAAAGGATGCAACATAACCATTCCTTACAAAGAAGAGGCTTATCTCCTCGCAACAGAAGCAAAAGATAATTTGCACAAAATCAAATCAGTGAATACTATTTGGAAAAATCACAATAATGTTATCGTAGCTGACAATACAGATATTCTCGGCTTCGAAAAATCTCTAAAAGAAGACCTTTATTTCACTCCTGAAAATAAAAATATTATACTACTTGGCTCAGGAGGCACTGCAAGGAGCATAATTTTTTCATTATTAAATAGTAAAGCAAAAAAAATCCTCATATTAAGCAGAAGAGAAGATTCCGTAAAAGATATTTTAACGGAATACAACAACGTTTCTTGGAAACATTTTGAAAACAAACAAAAAAATTTGTTATTTCCCGATGCTGATATTTTTATAAATGCAACGCCATTAGGATTAAAAGGAGAAATTATTCACATTGATTATTCGTCTTTAAAAAAAGAGTGCCGCATTTTTGATGTGCTCTATATTGTTTCTCCTCTTGTGAAAAATGCTGAAAAACATGGAATTCTTGCAATTTCAGGGCTAAATATGCTTCTGAATCAAGCTGTAAAAAGTTTTGAATTATGGACAAATTTAAAAATTGATGATAAGTTGACATTACAACTAAAAAAGAGGTTCCGCAAATGAAAAAGAAATCCAAACTCGGTGAAATTTTAGTAAAAAATAATATAATTTTAAGAAAACAATTGGAAGAAGCTTTAAAAATTCAGGAAAAATATCCGGAAAAAAGAATTGGCGAAATTTTAATAGAATTAAAACATCTTACGGATGAAGAGCTTTTAAATGCTTTAAGTCTGCAATTCGGCATACCTGTTGTTGACTTGTCAAATTATGAGATAAGGGAAGATATTATAAAAATTTTGCCTCAAGATATGATTAAAAAGTATAAGGTTATTCCAATAAATCGTTTCGGCAATACTCTGATTCTTGCAGTTGACGACCCCACAGATATTAGTGCCATTGACGATATAAAATTTTACACAGGATACAACATTGACATTGTTATTGCTTCCACCTCTGCAATTAGAGAAACAATTGACAAAATATTGGATAATGTTTCCGCCATAGAGCAGGTTGAAAAAAATTTTCAGCTTGATGACGTTGAATTCGAAGAAATTCCTGATGACGATGAAACAGATGTTAATATCCTTGAAACAGAAACAAAGCAGGGACCTGTTGTAAAACTGGTTAATTATATTTTAACTGAAGCTGTTAAGAAAAAAGTAAGTGATATTCATATAGAACAGTATGAAAAAAGTTTTAGGGTGAGATACAGAATTGACGGTGTGTTAACCGAATTTATGAAACTTCCGTTAAAGCTCAGAAGCGCCATTATTTCAAGAATAAAAATAATGTCACATCTCAATATTGCGGAAAGACGTGTCCCTCAGGACGGAAGAATCAAGCTCAAATACGGGAAAAATAAAGAGATTGATTTCAGGGTTTCAACATTGCCCACACTTTTCGGAGAAAAAGTGGTATTAAGACTGCTTGACAAATCTAACCTGAACCTTGATTTAAAAGTTCTCGGTTTTGAAAAAAGAGAATTGGAGCTGTTTCATCAGGCTATTTCAAAACCTTACGGAATGATTCTCGTTACCGGACCCACAGGTTCGGGGAAAACAACCACGCTTTATTCGGCTCTTTCAGAGTTAAATAAAGTAGACGTTAATATATCCACTGCAGAAGACCCTGTTGAATATAATCTCGAAGGAATTAATCAGGTTCAAATAAGAGAAAATGTGGGATTGACGTTTGCCGCTGCATTAAGGTCATTTCTAAGGCAAGACCCTGATATAATTCTCGTAGGTGAAATGAGAGACCTTGAAACCGCTGAAATAGGTGTTAAAGCAGCTCTTACTGGACACTTGGTTTTGAGCACACTGCATACCAATGATGCGCCGGGAACAGTTACAAGACTTGTTGATATGGGTGTAGAACCTTTTCTTATAAGCAGTTCTCTGTTGCTTGTAGTGGCTCAGAGACTTGCCAGAAAAATATGTCAAAACTGCAAAAAAGAATATAAAGTGGATAAAAGCGTTTTGCTTAGATACGGTGTCAAAGAGGAAGAACTTGATTCTTTCAAAGTTTACAAAGGAGAAGGCTGTGAAATCTGCAACTCAACTGGATACAAAGGAAGAGTGGCTCTTTATGAAGTTATGAGTATAAGTGACGATTTGAAAGAATTAATCACCAAAGGAGCAACAACTCAGGAAATCAAGGAGCAGGCAAACAGAGAAGGTATGAAAAACTTACGGGAAGTGGGATTGATGAAAGTTAAGCAAGGGATAACAACTTTGGAAGAGGTTTCAAGAGTGACTATTCAATAATTTTAAAAGGAGGAGGCTATGGAGCAAGAGAAAAAACAGTTAAATTTTGTGGAATTGCTTAAAAAGTTAGTTGAATTGGGTGGTTCTGACTTGCACCTTACCGTGGGAGTTCCTCCTTCTGTTAGAGTTCACGGAGAGATTCAACACCTTGAAGGTTTTCCTGTTCTTTCAAGTAAAGACACAAGATTATTGATATACAGTGTTATGACAGATGCCCAGAAGCATAAATTCGAAGAATTTATGGAAATGGATTTTTCTTTCGGCATCAAAGGATTAAGCAGGTTCAGGGCAAATGTTTTTATGCAGAAAGGTGCTGTTGCAGGAGTTTTCAGAGTCATACCG
>CAZLFW010000094.1:0-15489 GCA_964559045.1 uncultured bacterium | reverse complement strand
TTATCTTTGATTTTTTATTTAATAATTATAATGTGTTATTTTAAGTTTGTGAATCCCATTGACATTTTTGCTAAAAGGATTTATATTGTCAATAAGTAATTAGGGAGGGAAAAAATGCAAATGGGTGATTTTTTTAAAAGTAGGTTTGGTAAAAATCCAACAGAATTAACTCTTAAAGAAATTGATAAAATTGTATTTAAAGAGCATAATGCGCCTTTTGGGTCAGTCCAAACAACTTTTGTAACCATGCGTGGCAACATCTTTCCTCCAAAACACTATGATATTGATTCATTGGTTGATGCTTCTATAAAAAATGGATAATCAGCCATTAGAAAGCTTCCTTAATGCGTATAATGACTATTTTATAAAAGCATATGCCGATTTAGTTGCAATAAAACGAGAAAAGCCAATTCAAATACTTATTGAAATAGAGAACGCTTTTTCACATCTTCTAAATGCCCTGTCATATGATAAAAATTCAAACAGATATAGAGAAAATTTGATAAAAGGAAAAAATCATTTACTTAGAGCTTCTTTAGATGCTTATAAGCTGTTATGGGTAGAATGTGCAAATGAACTTGAAAAAATAGAAAAAAATAAATATTTAAGAAAATTTGGTTTAAGCATTAATGAGATTGATTTTTTTAATTTGAAAAATAAATGTTTTGACAAAATAAAAGAAGCAAGACGAATTGAAACAGAAAATATTGGGGGGATATTTTGACAACAATTAATGCGTATATTTCAGCATTAGAAAATGCTAACTATATACTTCAAAAAAAAGACAATATAAAAATTAAAAACTTAACCTTTTTAAAATTCTATTATTTTATAAAGCATCATGTAGTTAGTTTTATAGTTGGCATATTAGCTGGAATAGCAGGGACTTGGATATACAATAAGATCTTTTAAAATCAAGATTATTTTGTGTTTTTAAAAAATAATTTTTCCAAAAAAACTTGGAAAGGTCTTATACAAGTTCAAGGTTCAAAGTTCATAGTTCAACGTTGAAAGACACTTTAATAACAACAAGTTAAGAATATTGCAAATGCCATTTCAAGTGAAAAATTGTATTAATTGAAAGCTTTGCACGGTAAAAAATAGCAAAATTTTATAAAATAAATATATGTAAAAACAGTCAGTTATAATGGATTCTTCCCCTTCGCTTTGCTCAGGGTCAGAATGACTTTTTGAGGTCATTCTGAGGGAGTGAAATGACCGAAGAATCCATAAGTGTTTAATATTAAATAAAAAAATTACCACATTAATAGAAATACCATGCAAAGGTCTTTAATTGTTAAAAGGAAATATAATGTCAATTATTTATAAATTTAGAAAAAATAAAGGAAAAGATTTTTTACAAGATATAAGAGGTAAGAAAGGCTGTTTTCTTTGTAGCATAGCTCATACTGAAACCAGTTCTGTTCCCGGAATCTCAGCAGCAGGAGCAAGCAGAGAGTTGATAAAATATACACCTGCTGCGGATGTTGAAGCTATTTATTACGGCAGAGCCAAATGTCTCCCTGCTGTGCCTGAGAATCCCAAAGGGCCACCGTCGCCTGTGATAATTTCAATTGCATCTCTGCAAATTTTAAACATTCCTTTTTTAGCGATAAATGCCGGAGTTAAAGTGAAACCTTTTGCTCCTCTTGTGGAGATTAACGATGTCCCCGGTGGTATGATTGATTCGGGAGAGGCTCTTTTTGCTCTTGATTTCACTGCAATAAAGGAGAAATGTGAGATATTGGCATCAGAGTTGTCAAAATGTTTCGATTATATTGTTCTCGGTGAAAGTGTTCCCGGAGGCACAACCACTGCAATGGCTCTTATAAACGGTCTCGGATACAACTCTTTTAATAAAATTTGCGGAAGTATGCCCGGCAATCAGCATAAGTTAAAGATACAGCTTGTGAAAAAAGCTCTTGAACATTTGTTGCCGCAAGATTCTCCGTTGGATATAGTGAGAAAAGTTGGAGACCCTATGCAGCCTGCACAAGCTGTATTAGGCTCTGAGTTGTCAAAAAAAGGAGTTAAAGTTCTTCTTGCCGGCGGGACTCAAATGGTTGCTGTTGCCGCTTTAATAAAGCATATTGATTTAAGTGCTGTAAAAAGCGGAAATTTGGCTATTGCAACAACCAAATGGGTTTCCGAAGACAAAGATTCGGATATAAAGGGATTAATGGAAGAGATAGGCTTGGATATTCCTCTAATGTCTTCAAATTTGGATTTTTCAGTTTCAAAGTATGAAAATTTGCAGTTGTATGAGCAAGGCTTTGTGAAAGAAGGTGTTGGCGCAGGAGCTCTTGCTGTATCGGTTTTTAATGAAAAAGATATTTCCAATGAAGAATTTTTGTTGAAAATAGAAAGCATTTACGAAAAAATTTATCAGAAATAGTTGCTCTCCGAATTTTTAAAAGGTAAAAAGGTTGCATTTTCAAGGGTAAATCAATATAATAAAAAATACAGTATACATTTTTTTCAAATTTGTTGACAAAGAAAAGAGCATGTGTTAATGAGCACAAACTCAAAAGGTAAAAAGAAAACTTACCTGAAAATATTGTCTTATTCCACTATTGGAATAGAAATGGGTATTAGTGTGGGTGCCGGTTTTTTTATCGGCAACTACCTTGACAATAAATTACAAATAACAAAACCTTATTTAACCATATTTTTTATTGTTGCAGGTTTTGGAGCGGCTGTGAAAAGTTTCATTAGAATGGTTAAAAAGCTGCAAAAAGATTTTAAAGATGAAAATTAATCTGGAAATTATTATTGATATTTATAAAAAAGCATCCATTTTTATAGGAGCTTTGTCTCTTCTTTCCTTTGTTGTTGTGTCTTTTGTTTTCAATTACTTTAAAGGTTACAGTTTTGCCGTAGGGAATTTTATTATATTCCTTAATGTGGTAGGTATCATGTTTATAGCAAAATTTTGCAGATCTACCGATAATGTTGAAAAGGACAAATTGGTTTTTTCAATTTTGCTTTTCATGGGTAAGCTTTTCTTTTTACTTGTGCTTATATTTTTAATAATTCACTTTAAACTTGTTGATAATATAATGTTTCTCGGGGGGCTATCTCTCGGTTTTTTTATCTTTTTTATAGCGAATTTGATTTTTTTGCCTTTAAAAATTTATAAATTGGAAAAGAGAGAAAATTTTAATTAAAATAAAAAGGAGCGAAAAATGATTGAACATCCGCTTGTTTTAACAGATTTTATTTTTAATGAAAAGATTCCCCACCATATTTTGTGGACAATTATTGCCGATGTTATAATTATATTTACAGCTTTAAAAGCTGTAAAAGGGCTTAAGCTGATTCCTTCGGAAAAGCTTACCGTTAGCAATGTTTACGAGCTTATTACCGAGTTTGTGGATACTATGCTAAATGAAACTTTCGGTGAAAAAGGAAGGGATTTTACATATCTCATAGGCACAATACTTGTTTTTATTCTTACATGTAATTTTCTCGGCTTGATTCCCGGTTTTTATCCTGCAACTGAAAACGTTAACACAAACTTTGCAATGTCTATAATTGTCTTTTTAATATACAACTTTTACGGGATTCAGAAGCAAGGTCTCGGCAAATATCTTAAACATATGATGGGTCCCATGCCTGCTCTTGCTCCGCTGATGTTTCCCATAGAAGTTATAAGCCACTTTGCAAGAATATTGTCTCTCGCCATAAGGCTTTTCGGAAATATATTCGGTGACCATAAGGTATTGCTTGTTATTTTATCTCTTGTTCCTTTAATAGTGCCTGTGGTGTTTTACGGAATGGGAGTGTTGGTTGCCGTTTTGCAAGCTTATGTTTTTACTTTGCTTTCAATGGTTTACATACAACTTGCAATTGAGGAGGAAGAACACTAATTGGTTCAAGGTTGTTAGTTCAAGGTTGTTGGTTGAATGAAAATTCTTAATTTTGAGCAGATAGAATCGTGGCAAAAAAGTAGAGAATTAGTTAAAAGCATTTATAAGCTGTTTTCAGGAAATAAGGATTTTAACTTTACATCGCAAATTTTAAGAGCTTGTTTATCAATACCAACAAACATTGCAGAAGGTTTTGATAGAGGAACCAATAAAGAATTTGTTCAATATTTAATAATAGCAAGAGGTTCTGTATCAGAAGTAAAAAGTTTGGTGTATATAGCAGGAGATTTAAATTATATAGATGATAATGAGTCAAAAATCTTGTTAGATAAATGTGATGAACTGTCAAAAATTATTAATGGTTTTATTAGATATTTGAAGCAATGTAATAGAAAAAGTTAAATTTTTAAGTTGAAAGTTAGAACTTTGAACTATCAACTTTGAACTTTGAACTAAACTGAAAGGGGGTGTATGAAAATGAAGAAAAGAATCTTTTTTACTCTGTTAACTGTTTTGGCAATGACTCTTTTGGCTGCTGTTTCTCTGTTTGCTGGTGAAGGCGGAGAAATGGTAAAAAGTTATGCTGCTCTTGGAGCGGGTATTGCTATTACAGCAGGCGCAGGCGGAGGCGGAATAGGCATCGGCTTGGCAGGTCTCGGAGCTCTTTTGGGTCTTTCAAGAAATCCTGCACTTGGCGGAAGAATCATGACTCTTATGATTATTTCCATGGCTCTTTCCGAATCTTGTGCCATTTATTCTCTTGTTATTGCTTTTATGCTTTACGGAAAAGCATAGACATTTTTACCGGTAATTTTAAGATTGATATATTATCAATCAACTTTATGTATTGTGGTGTTTTGTGGGGGAAAATTTTCCCCCGTGTGGTTGATTTGGTAGCAAGCAGATATGATATTGAGGTCGTATCTGTTTGCTATTAAAAAGAATTTAAGGAGAAGAAAAATGAGCAAGTTATTTAAGTTTCTGTGGAAGTTCAAATTTGTTATCTATGTTATTGCTTTGCTTGGTGTAGGTTTTAGCATAGGTGCTCTTGAAAGCACCATGGATTCCAAATTTTGCGGCGGATGCCATGAAATGGACCATGTTTATAATGCCTGGTCCAAATCGTCTCATGCCAATTATTATGACGAGCATAAGAGAGCAGGATGTATGGATTGTCATTCCAAACCCGGAATTGTGGGACTGCTTCAAGCCAAATTCGGGAATGGCTCCAAATCTGCTTTTTATCACGTGTTATATATGTTTAAAGATAATAAAAAAGAATTATATCAAAAGGTTATCAGGGCTCATGCTCATGCGCCGCATGAAGCGTGTTTTAAATGCCATAAAAAATTCGAAGAAACTGATAGAGCAAAATCTATCTCTTTTCCTCATCACTCTCCTGACTGTGAATTCAGAGACGAGATGTGCAGCAAATGTCACCAATTTGTTGTCCACGGATACAAAGGCTTGTCTTATGAATCTCCTAAAAAGCAGGAGACATGTTTGAAATGCCATGAAAAAGAAGAAGTTGAAATTGACAGTTGCGAAGATTGTCATGCTGGACAGGCTGAAATGGCTGAAGGCAAAGGAGCAAAAGGAGTGGAAGGTGAGCAGGACAGCATGAGAGCGGAAGATGTTGGATGTAAAGAATGTCATGCAAATTATGAGAAAAAAGACTACAAGGTTGTTGTTCAGGCATGTATTGATTGTCACGACGGTGACGAAGATTACGGAATGGCAAAAATAAAAGAAATGCAAAGTGAATTAAAAGGAAAGCTTCCTGAAATAAAAAAGGAAATAGGTGAACTTCGAGAAGCGATAAAACTTGCGAGAAGAAGTGGAAAAAATGTAGAAAAAGCGAAAAAGCTTTTTGATAAAGTGGTTTTTAATTATAATTTTTTAAAGAACGACAAAAGTTTCGGTGTGCATAACCACGAATTTGCAATGTCAATCCTTGAATCAATTGAAAACGACATAAACACGATAAAAGAATTAACCGCCCTTTAAGCTTTTCAAAGCTTGAAGGGGGCACTTCTTTATATTGGGAGGAGAAATGAAAGCTTATCATATTAGTAAAATACCTGAGGCAACAATCAAAAGATTGTCCATTTACATTCGTTGTTTAAAAAAAATGGAGGACCAGGGTGTTCACGTTGTATCTTCCCAAAACTTAGGAGAAATGTGTTGTGTTACTTCCGCCCAAATAAGAAAAGACCTCTCTTATTTCGGAGAATTCGGTGTGAGAGGAGTGGGATATGACATTAAAAAACTTCAGAATGATATAAAAAACGTTTTGGGATTAAACAGAATTTGGAAGGTGATGCTTGTTGGTGTTGGTAATCTCGGGAAAGCTCTGCTTCATTATCCTTCATTTGAACAAGACGGTTACACATGGGTGGGAGCATTTGACATTGACCCCGATATAATAGGTGAAGAAGTTTTTGACGGTATTAAGATTGAAGATTTTAATTTTTTAACTGCTGAAAAAGTTAAAGAGATGAATCCTGATTTTGCAGTAATTACCACTCCTGCTGAAGTTGCTCAGGAAGTGGTTGACAATCTTATAGAGCTTGGAGTTAAATGTTTTCTCAATTTTGCTCCCATTAAAATCAAAATTGACGAGACCAAAGGAATTGACCTAAAAAATGTCTTTATTATTGCGGAATTTGACAATGTCGCTTTTACATTGACCAAAAAGAAATTAATGAAGGGATAATTTTATAATTGTAAATCGGTTTAAAACTCTGTCTTGAAACTTTTTTAATACAATAAAATATTTTTTACGATATTTTGAATAAAAATCCCAGACAATGGATTTGGACTCCATATCCATATTTTTCCAATAATTGGCATTAACAATAAAACACAATTTTTCTTCCATTAATCCTGCATCAAAAACATTATTGAATTTCATGTTTGTGCCATATAAGTCAAAAGTGTTCAACACTGCAGTATTAAAAATCTTTTTTGATATTAACCCTGGAAGGGATTGTAAATTATCAAGGTAAAAAGTATTAGGATAAATTGTTTTGAATTTTTTAAAAAAAATTTTATTAGTAACAGCTACAGAAATATTTTTTTTAAAAGTAATGTCTTTATTGGAAAATATGTAATATTTACCTCCTGGCAATAAATCTATTAAAAAAATTCCGTATTTTTGCAGCTCCAATTTAAAAGGAATAATTTTACTAAATTGAGAATCAAAATTTTTAATTATGTATGTTTTTCTTATTAAAGAGAATACATTTGAAGAAATATCAAATATAAAAAAAGTATTTAATGGGATAACAGCAAAATTTATCAGGTTTTTTTGAACCGCTTTCAGGATGGCATAGGGTGATGAAAAAAAGGTTTTGTTTTTTACAATGTGAAATTTTACGTTGGTTTTATCCAAGTTAAAGTTATTTGCAAACCTCTTGGCATAAGCCTCCAAAGGAGGCACATCAGGATAAAATGCAATAAAATCCGATAAAAGCGGTGTAGAAAATATGAGAAAAAAAGAAAAAACAATAAAAAATTTTTTCATTAATTTCAGCTATCCAAAAATTCTTTCAATATTTTGTGGACAATTTGAGGATTTGCCTGTCCCTTTGTTTTTTTCATAACCTGCCCTACAAAAAAACCGAAAACCTTTGTTTTGCCGTTTTTATACTGCTCAACCTGTGCCTGTGAATTTTCAATGATTTCTTTTACTATTTTTATAAGCTCTGATTCGTCGCTAATTTGGACAAGACCTTTCTCTTTAACAATCTCTTCCGGATTTTTTAAAGTTTCATACAATTCTCTAAAGACTGTTTTAGCTATTTTACCGCTTATTTTGCCGGTTTTAATCATATTAATAAGACTTCCCATTTGTTCGGGAGTGATTTTGCATTCATTGAAAGGCTTTCCTTCATAATTAAGACTGCCAAGTAATTCAACTCTAATCCAGTTATTTGACATTGTTGCATCATTGGTGAATTTAACAGTTGTTTCAAAAAATTCAGCAAGGTTTTTATCTCCTGTTAAAACCTCTGCATCATCCTTGCTTAATCCGTATTCCTCAATAAATCTTTTTTCTTTTTCATAAGGAAGCTCAGGTATGGTGTTTTTTATTTTATCTATCCAATTATCGTCAATTGTTAAAGGAATAAGGTCAGGGTCAGGAAAATATCTGTAATCGTGTGCTTCTTCTTTGCTTCTCATGCTCTCAGTAATTCCTTTGTCAGCATTCCATAATCGAGTCTCTTGAATTACGGAGCCGCCTTCTTCAAGAATTTCTTTTTGTCTTTTTATTTCATACTCAAGAGCTTTCTGAACATTTCTGAAACTGTTCATATTTTTAAGTTCTGCTTTGGTGCCTAATTTATCACTTCCTTTTGGTTTTAAAGATATGTTGGCATCGCATCTGAAACTGCCTTCCTCCATATTGCCGTCACAAACCTCAAGATATACGAGAATGTTTCTAAGCTGTTTCAAATATTCAGCAGCTTCTTCAGGTGAACCAATGTCAGGTTCGCTGACAATTTCAATGAGAGGAGAGCCTGTTCTGTTAAAGTCTACATAACTTGAATTTTTATCCATACCGTCATGTGAAAGTTTCCCTGCATCTTCTTCCATGTGTATTCGTGTAATGCCAATGGTTTTTTCTTTGCCGCCAACTAATATTGTAATTTTGCCGAACTCACAAATGGGAAGTTCGTATTGTGAAATTTGATAACCTTTGGGAAGGTCGGGGTAAAAATAATTCTTTCTTGCAAAGATACTTCGTCTGTTTATTTGACAATTGGTTGAAAGCCCGGTTTTTATGGCAAATTCAACTACCTTTTTGTTTAACACCGGTAAGCTCCCAGGTTGTCCCGTGCAAACGGGACAAGTATTTTCGTTGGGAGTGTTACCGAATTTATTTTTGCACGAACAGAATATTTTGGTATCTGTTAATAATTGTGCATGAACTTCCAAACCTATCACTACATCATATTCCATTTTCTGCTCCTTTAATCTTCTCTTTTAAAAAATAAGCATCATATTTATCTTTGGCTCTTATACTGTTTTCTTTTAAAAAAATAAGCATTTTTTCATTTAATACGGGAATATCAACATTTTCAACAGTAATAAACTTTTTGTTTGAAAAAAGTAAATTAAAATCGGCAATTTCTCCTATTTTATAGATAAAATCAATATAAAAATTATTAGGCGTCCCATATCTAATAACGGAATACTCCAAAAAATCATCTCCATTTATATCATTAAAGGAATTATCATTAAATATTTTTTTCAAAACTTTTTTTAATTTACTCATATTGTTGTCGGTTATATCTACTGCAATATCAATATCTTGTGTTAATCTCGGCAAGCCGTGAAAAATCATGGCAAATCCGCCTATAATAACATATTCTACATTTTCTTTGTTGAATTCCTTACATAATTTCAAAAGTAAATCAGCTATTGATTCTGTCTGTTTTGCCATTGTATTTTATCTTTTTCAGCTTCTTCAAAAGTTTTATACTTAAAAATTCCAATAGGAGGATTGACAACATTTATATAAAGTCTATCATCAAAAAGCGTAAAAATCTTTTTAAAATAAGCTTCATCGGGCTTTTTAATCCAAAGCTCTTTTTCAGCTTCTTCAAAAGTTTTGAATTTTTTAATGCTCAACTATTCGCTCCACATTGTATGCTATGTTTAAAATTTTTTCCTCTTCAAAATAGTTCCCTATAAGTTGCAAACCTATAGGCAGATTTTGCGAATCTTTGCCAACAGGAATGGAAATCCCGCAGTTCCCTGCAAGATTTAAAGGTATTGTAAAAATATCGTTTAAATACATGTCAAGAGGATTATCGGTTTTTTCACCTATTTTAAAGGCAGTAGAAGGTGTAACGGGACATGCAATCACGTCCACATTCTCAAATGCTTTGACAAAATCTTGTTTAATAAGGTTTCTTACTTTTGATGCTTTAAGGTAATAAGCGTCGTAATATCCCGATGAAAGGGCATAGGTGCCGAGCATAATTCTTCTTTTAACTTCATCTCCGAAACCTTGGGACCTTGTTTTTTTATACATGTCTAAAAGGTCTTCGTAGTTGTCTGCTCTGAATCCGTATTTGACGCCGTCGTATCTTGCAAGATTGGAGCTTGCTTCAGCAGGTGCTATAATATAATAAACAGCAACTGCCAAATCAGTATGAGGCAGAGAAATTTCCACTATTTCCGCACCTTCTTTCTCCATTGCGGAAAGAGTTTTTTCAATTTGCATTTTAACTTCGGGATGAATACCTTCAATGAAATATTCTTTGGGCATACCCACTTTTAAACCTTTTAAGCACTCTTTTCTAACAGTTTGGAGATAATCCGGGACTTCAACATTAACGGAAGTGGAATCTCTGTTGTCATAACCGCTAATTGCCTGTAATAACACTGCACAATCCTCAACATTTTTAGCAATGGGACCAATTTGATCAAGGGATGATGCAAATGCCACCAAGCCGTATCTTGAAACTCTTCCGTATGTTGGCTTCATCCCCACCACTCCGCAGAAAGATGCAGGCTGTCTTATGGAACCTCCAGTGTCTGAGCCGAGAGAAGCAGCACATTGATTTGATGCAACTGCTGCTGCGGAGCCTCCGCTTGAACCACCGGGAACCCTGTTGTTATCATGAGGATTTTTTACAACTCCAAAGTAAGAGGTTTCGTTTGAAGAGCCCATGGCAAATTCATCCATATTGTTTTTACCGAGTATCACAGCATTTTGTCCGAGCAATTTCTCATAAACAGTTGCATTGTATTGAGGAATGTAATTTTCCAGCATTTTTGAACCGCAGGTGGTTTTTATCTCTTTTGTGCATATAAGGTCTTTTATGCTGAGAGGAATTCCCGTAAGAATATTGCAATTGTTTTCCGATATTTTTTTATCTGCAATTTCAGCTTGTTTCAAAGCAATTTCAGAAGAAACTGTTATAAAAGCGTTTATATTTTTTTGGCATTGTTCTATTTTATTTAAAAAAATTTCGGTTATCTCTTTAGATGTGCATTCTCTGTTTTTCAACAAATTATTTAATGCAACAATACCGAGTTCTTCTATTTTATCCATTGAAAACTCCTTCCGAATAAGTTATATAACAATAATACATTAACAAGTGCGATTTTGCAACAAAATAATTGGAGCGGATACTTGCCTTTTAACAGAAGAATGGGATAATTATTATAAGTTTTTCAGCTCTTTTCAATGAAATGATATTGGAAATCCAAACAGGCAGATTAATTTCTGATTTAAAATTTTCAAATCTGCTAAAAGTTGCAAAGAACAGTTTTACAATTTTGCTTCAAGATTATTTTGGAGGTATTTATGGGAAAAGAGTTTTTGCTTGAAATTGGGACCGAAAAAATTCCTGCCGGATTTATAAATCCCGGCTATGTATTGGGAGTATTTAAAAGCGTGTTGTTTTGTTAAACAGGAAAACAGGAGGTGAAATGAAAGCTTGGGACGGAAGATTTTCCGAAAAAACATTTGAAATAGTTGATAAGTTTAATGCTTCGGTGTCATTTGACAAAAAACTATACAAAGAAGATATTCAAGGAAGCATAGCTCACTGTAAAATGCTTGTAAAGCAGAGAATTATAACCGAAGATGAAGGTGAAAAGATTATAGAAGGGCTGAATGTTATTTTGCGTGAAATAGAGGATGGAAGATTTGAGTTTAAGGAAGAGCTTGAAGATATACATATGAATATAGAGAGCAGGCTTATAGAACTAATAGGGGATACAGGTGGGAAACTGCATACTGCAAGAAGCAGAAACGATCAGGTTAACTTGGATGTCAGGCTGTATATTAGAAACCAGTGTAAAATTGTTTTGAAGCTTATTTTGAATCTTCTTGTTGCAATTAACAGAAAAGCGGAAGCAAATATCAACGGTTACATGCCGGGATTCACTCATTTGCAACAGGCTCAGCCGTTGCTGATTAGTCATTACCTCCTTGCGTATTATGAAATGTTCAAAAGGGATTACCTTAGATTTGAAAGTTTTTTAAACAGGTTAAACGAGTCTCCTCTCGGAGCAGGTGCTCTTGCAGGGACAACTTTTCCCATAGATAGATTTTATACAGCGGAATTGCTCGGATTTGAAAAACCAACTTCAAACAGTGTGGATAGTGTTGCTGACAGAGACTTTGTTGTGGAATTTATATCAAATTCATCAATAGCTATGATGCATTTAAGCAGATTTTCAGAAGAAGTGATTGTTTGGTCAACCTCTCAGTTTAAATTTGTCGAATTAAGCGACGGATTTTGCACTGGGAGCAGCATTATGCCTCAAAAGAAAAATCCCGACATTCCCGAACTTATCAGAGGTAAAACTGGGCGTATTTACGGTAATCTTATGTCTATTTTAACTGTTTTAAAATCATTGCCTTTGGCATACAACAAAGACTTGCAGGAAGACAAGGAGCCTTTGTTTGATACTGTTGAAACACTCACGGGCTCTCTTGAAATCACAGCTTCAATGATAGAAAATATGAAATTTTTAAAGGAGAATACTTATTACTGGGCGGGAAAAGGATTTTCAACAGCAACGGAAATAGCTGATTATCTTGCAGATAAAGGTGTTCCTTTCAGACAAGCTCACAAAATAACTGGACAAATAGTAAAATATTGTATAGATAACAATTTTGAGTTATTTAATCTTAGCCTTGATGAATTTAAGAAATTCCATGAGCTGTTTGAAAAAGACATTTTGGAAAAAATTAAAGTTGAATCTTCGGTAAACAGACGAATTTCATACGGAGGCACATCCCAAAAGAGAGTTTCCGAGCAGATTGAGGCAAATAAGAATTTTTTGAAAAGAGAAAGGAGTAAATATGAATAAAAAATATGTTATTGCAGTTGGTTTAGTGTGTTTGTTTATGTTTGGATGCGGAATTAAAAAATTTCCTTTAATCCCTTTTTTCAAGAGTCCTCCTACTGTTAAAAAAGTTGAATATAAAATAGAGAACGGAAAGGTTGTTCTTACTTGGGACAATTTGAAAAAATCGGTAAAGCAATACAATATTTATGTTGCCAAAGCTCCTTACGGTGTTGAGTATTGCCTTACATGCGATAAAAACTATCGTAAAATAGATTCAATATCTCCGGAAGAATTCGGCGATAAGATTTCAGTTACAATTGAAGGTCTTGAAAATAATTTTCAGTATTGCTACGCTGTCAAGGCGGAAACATCTGGAGGAAAAGAGGGTAAATTATCCAATAAGGTTTGTTTTGACTGGTTTTATGATAAAAATATTATTTACAATGCAAATGCTTTTCCTCTTGACAGAAGTCTTAAAATTTCTTGGAAAAAAGGCTCGATAAAAGGTATTGATTACAGGGGAGTTAATATTTATAAAAAGGATAAAGAGGGAGCTTATGAATTAATGGCAAATGAAGAAAGTAAAGACTTTTACACTGTGAAACATTTGAAAAACGGGAAAAAGTATACTTTTTACATTGCTCCGGAATATTATTTTGGCAAGACACTTATTGAAGGCAGTTTTATAAAAATTGCAGGAATCCCTGAAGACCTTACTCCACCGGCACTTCCCAATTTTTTTACAGGATACTATACAAACGGCGGAATTTTCTTAAAATGGGCAAAAAGTATTTCCGACGATATTTTTGGTTACGATTTGATAAGGAAAGAAGAAAACGGAAAAAGATATGTTCAGGTAAATTCAAGTATTATCAAAAAAGAAAACTTTTTTGATTCAAGTGTTGAAAAAGGCAAAATATACTATTATAAAATAAGATGTATAGATAGAAATTTCAATGCAAGCGAGTTTAGCAATCCTGTTAAAATTATAGCTGAATAGAAGTATAAGGAGGTTGAGTTTTATGGATTTTTTTCACTACAAAGACGGAATACTTTATTGCGAAGATGTTGCTCTTCCGAAAATTGCGGATAAAGCGGGGACTCCTTGCTATGTGTATAGTTATGAGACCCTTAAACGGCATTTTAAAGTTTTCGACGGCTCATTTAAAGAGTTTAAACATTTAACTTGTTTTTCCGTTAAAGCGAATTCCAATTTGAGTATTTTGAAAATTTTTAAAGAATTGGGAAGCGGCTTTGATATTGTATCAGGAGGTGAACTCTTTAGAGTTCTTAAAGTTGGTGTGGAGCCTTCCAAAGTTGTATACTCAGGTGTGGGAAAAAGAGAAGACGAAATAGAATTTGCATTGAAATCAGGCATTTTAATGTTTAATGTTGAGTCTTTTGCAGAGTTGCACAAAATTAACGAAGTTGCAGCTCGTTTAAAGATAAATGCACCTGTTGCCTTGAGAGTAAACCCGAATGTTGACCCTAAAACCCATCCTTACATTTCCACAGGTTTAAGGAAGAATAAATTCGGAATAAACATAGATTATGCCCTTGATTGGTATAAAACAGCAAAAGAACTGGAGCATATTGAAATTGTTGGAGTTGATTGTCATATAGGTTCTCAATTAACTGAGATTTCTCCATTTGTTGATGCATTGACAAAGATAAAGGGATTAATAAAATCTTTGGAGGAAATGAATATTGAGATAAAGTATCTCGATATAGGCGGTGGGCTTGGTGTTACCTATTCCGATGAAACGCCTCCTTCTCCTTTGGAATATGCAGATGCGGTAACAGGAGCTTTAAAAGGACTAAATGTTACTCTCATAACAGAGCCGGGAAGAGTTTTGGTCGCAAATGCGGGAGTTTTGCTTACAAAGGTAATTTACAACAAATCTGGAGATATTAAAAATTTTGTAATTGTTGACGCTGCAATGAACGATTTGATAAGACCGTCTCTTTATGAAGCTTATCAAGACATTGTCCCTGTTGTGAGAAAAGACGGAAGCGTTAAGAAAGTGGATATTGTGGGTCCAATATGCGAATCAGGAGATTTTCTCGGGCAAGACAGAAATATACGTGAACTTGATAGCGGTGAACTTTTAGTTGTGAAAAGTGCAGGTGCATACGGATTTACAATGGCTTCAAATTATAATTCGAGACCAAGACCTGCTGAAATACTTGTTAGAGGAAACGAATTTTCTATAATAAGGGAAAGAGAGACTTTTGAAGATCTTATTAAAGGTGAAGTATACTAACGGAGGAAGTGATGAAAGTTACAGGCATAGAGTTTACAAAAATGAACGGAAGCGGAAATGATTTTATTATTATAAATAATATGAATAAAATTTTTTCCAGTGACGAATTCCGTCGTTATGTTACTTCTATTTGTAGAAGAAAGCTTTCAATAGGTGCTGACGGTGTCATTATTCTGGAGCCTTCTGCTATTGCTGATTTTAAGTGGAGGTTTTTTAATGCTGACGGAAGCGAAGCTGAGATGTGCGGAAACGGTTCGAGATGTGCTGCCAAATATGCTTTTGAGCATGGTATTTCCGAAAAATTTCTTAAGTTTGAAACTCTTGCAGGTATTATAGAAGCTGAGATAAAAGAGAAAAGTGTTAAAGTTTTAATTACAAAGCCTTTTAATTTGCAAATGGATTATGAGATTTTTATAAAAGATAAAAAATACTTTGTTTCAAGTATTAATACAGGTGTCCCTCACGTTGTGAAATTTGTGAAAGAGCTTGAAAATTACGATGTGGGAAAAATGGGGAAACTTATCAGGTATCATGAA
>CAZLFW010000093.1:0-10048 GCA_964559045.1 uncultured bacterium | reverse complement strand
GTTCCTGACCTCAGATAAGGGTAACCATCATAACGAACTCAAAATCATGCGTTATCCAGCATGCGAATATGAGAATGACTAATTGGAGTTTTTAGTTTTTTTACTATATCCCAATTAAATCTGAATATTGAAACTCGAAACATATTAGTTCAAGGTTCAAAGTTATTAGTTCAAAGTTGAATTAGGCGATAGTCAATAGTCTGTGTATTCCGGTGTGAGTAAATTCCAAAGACCATTGTCTAACTACTATCGACTAATGACTAGTCACTATATCCCGTAAAGGCAATTCATGAATTGTCCCTACCTAATCTCTAAATCCCAAATCCTAACTTACTTGTTCATTACTATCTGTAATGCTTTTATAATCTGTAATCCTTGCAAAAGTTGATAGTCTTTCACATCTTTTAACTTAATTGCTTCAGTGTTCTGCAAAGTAGAATTTTTTAACACTTTTTCTTTCTTCTTTTTCTCTTGAGAACCTTTCAAGTGCCCTACCAAATCTTTTTCTTTTAGAAAAAAATGATTAGTTTCATTATCTTCTTTTATGATTTTCTGTTCAACTATTATATCTGGAGTGATTCCTTCTGCTTGGATAGACCTTCCTGAAGGGGTGTAATACTTAGCAGTTGTAAGCCTAATTGCACAGTTATTTTCCAATGGAATAATAGTTTGAACCGAGCCTTTTCCAAAAGTCTGGGTCCCAAGAATAACCGCTCTTTTATGATCTTGCAAAGCTCCTGCAACAATTTCCGAAGCACTGGCGCTTCCTCCGTTGACAAGAACAACAATGGGATAGTCGCCTTCAGTGCCGTCGTCTTTTGCTGTAAACTCCATTTCACTATTTGCAACTCTTCCTTTTGTGTAAACGATTTTCCCTTGTCTCAAAAAAATATCGGACACTCTTACCGCTTGACTTAATAATCCACCAGGATTGTTTCTCAAATCAATTATCAATCCCTTTATTGAACCGAAAATTTTTTTAAATTTATCAAGGGAATTTATAATATCTTTTGCTGTTCTTTGCTGGAACTGTGTAATTCTAATGTATCCTATTGAATCTTCAAACAATTTACTTTTCACACTGTGTATTTTTATAATTCCTCTTACAATTGTAATATCTTTCAGCTTTTTCAAACCTTTTCTAAATACGCTAATGGTAACTTTGGTGCCTTTTTTACCTCTTAACTTTTTAACAGCCTGCATAAGAGTCATATCTCTTGTGCTTTCACCGTTTATCTTTATAATTTTGTCTCCTGCTTTTACGCCTGCTTTGTATGCTGGAGTATCTTCAATGGGAGCAACAACTGTTAGGATATTATCCCTAATGGTAATTTCTATACCAAGTCCACCGAATTCACCCTTGGTCTCAACCTGCATCTCCTTGAAACTTTCAGGAGGCATAAAAGACGAGTGCGGGTCAAGGGAAGAAAGCATTCCTTTAATTGCACCGTAAATTAAATCTTTATAAGTTTTTTCGTCAACATAATCTTTTTTAACTATGGATAAAACTCTGGTAAACAGCTCTATATTTTGATAAACATTATTAGCATTAGTGTCTTTCTCTTTTTTTGCTATTAAAAAATTTGCATTTACAACAATTAATAAGAATAAAATAACACAAAGTGTTACATTTCTTTTTAAAAACTTTTTCATTCTTTCCTCCTTAAAATCTCTGAATAATCTCTTCTGTTTTCATAATTTCAAGCAACGGCTGCAAGGGACCTTTCCTATAAAATCCCATTACTTGCTCGTGAATAATGTCTTTATGCGCTGTGGTGGCATCTTCAACAATAACCGAATAAAAATCGTGACAAACAGCATCAAGAGCAGTTGCCAACACACAGTAAATGGACGTTATGCCGCAAACATATACTTTGGTGACATTTAAAGTTCTTAACGTCTGATCAAGGTCAGTTTTAAAAAAAGCGGAAAATCTCCTTTTTGGCAAAACAATATCACCTTCTTCCACACTTAAAAGCTCGGTAACTTCAGAACCTTTAGTATATCTCAAGGAATGAGGTGACATTTTGCTTTTAAAAAGGAAATCATTCTCAAGGAAACTGTCATTTGCAAATATTACGAGATTCCCTTTTTCCCTAAAAGAAGAAGTTAATAAATTGATATTAGGCACTATTTTATCAATCTGTTCTTTTATAAACCCTTCCACATTGTCTTTTGTCATATCTACAACAACTAATGCTTCCATAATATGGGAATTATCATATAAATTTAATTGTGGCAACAGATTATTTGAAGCTGACAAAAGAAAAATCACACTTGAAAACACATGGCTTTACAACATGCATATTCTGTTTCTTCCGGAGGTTTTTGCCTCATACAAAGCTTTATCCGCTTTTTCAAGCAATTGATGATAATTTTTATTATTATCCGGCTTCATTGTTGCTATACCTATGCTAACTGTTAATATATCAGAAACTTCAGATGTTTCATGACGTATTTTCAATCTCTTGATTCTTTCCATTATCCTTTTAGCTGTCTCCATTGCACCGTCTCTATCTGTATTTTCCAATAAAATAACAAACTCTTCTCCTCCGAATCTTGCAACTATATCCTTTGACTGTCTGATTTCATTTTCAAGAGTTTTTGCAACAATTTTTAAACAATTGTCACCTGCAAGATGCCCGTAAGTATCGTTAAATTTTTTAAAATAATCAACGTCAATCATAAGCACGGAAAGAAAATTTCTCTTTATGTTGTTACTCCATTGATATCCAAGATATTCCATAAAAAATCTTTTGTTGGAAATCTCGGTTAATCCGTCCAAATTGGCAAGTTTCTCAAGTTTTAAATTATCAGCGGTTAAATACTCCTTTTCTATGGCTAACCTTCTATAAAGAAGGAAATATTTTCTCGCATCAAGCTCTATAATATAGTTTACCACCATACCTGTTAAATATGTAGAAATTAGAAAGAAGTTATTTTCAATTAAAGTTTTTAGAGGAATTTTAGTTACAAACACAGAAACTATTTCATAACCTGCAATTATCATCATTCCAGAAAAAACAGCATATAAAAATCTTAATCTAAAAAAAATAAACGCAAAAAAAGCAAGCAAAAGAAGTCCTGATAAATAAGTATTGTTTTCATAACCTTTGCTTTGTATAATACAGATCATTGCTATTATGCCGAAACCTCCAGTAAGAATTCCCACAGTAATCAAAGAATGGAGAATTTTAAGACATTTTTTGCTCAGCAAAGATAGAAACAGTAATAAAAAAACAGGCATTACAAAAAAAATTCTTACTGCAACTAATTCTTTCCAAAAATTACTATACACCATATAATCAAGAAAACCAAACACCCCATATAAAATTATACCGAAAAGCATCGCAGTTCTGATTTGCTGTATAAATCTTTCTGCAAAATAATTTTTGTATTCATATTCAAGGATTTTATCGTTAAATGATAAGGTAAACCTGTTAAGAATTGATAAAATTTCCATAAAATTACGATAAATTATATTCTCTTAAAAGTCAAATTTTAATAATTTAATTTTCTCTTGACAAACGTAAACTATCCTGTTATTTGTAAATTATGATGATAGATATTATTAATAATCAGAACATTCAAAACTGGTGGTGGAGCTATGATATGATTTAGGTTATCCGCTGTCAGTTTACATATTTTACAGCCGTGCGGCGGATAGCCGCACGGCTTTTTTTTTATCTCAAAAAGCCGTGAATTTAGTTTCACGGCTTTTTTTATTTTTACATTACAAATTACAAAAAACTGAACTTGTATAAGGAGGAACTTTTGATAATACCTGATTTCAAAACTTTTCAAAAAATATCCTTATCTTACAACAGAGTAACTTTTTATAAGGAGATAGCAGGAGACATATTTACACCTGTGTCAATTCTTAAAAACTTTTCCAATGAAGAAAACTTCTTTCTTTTTGAAAGTGCAAATATAGACAAAACATTTTCAAGATTTTCCTTTTTTTCCAAATGCCCGGAAAATGTAATAACATTTAAAGGGAACTCCCAAAATCCAGTTGAATATATAAAATCAAAATTAAAAAACGAAAAAGTTTTCACTCAAAGTTATCTGGGAGATTTCACAGGAGGGATATTGGGATTTTTCGGATATGAATCGGTAAATTACATGAATGTCTTAAAAATCCCGATTAAAGAATCGTCAGAGCATATTATTGCAGCATTTATGGAGATAAATAAATTTTACGTTTTCGATAATTTTAGAAACAAGCTTTATGCTGCTTTTTCCTCGAAAATATCCGAATCAACGGAAAAAACATTTAAAAATGCCGAAAAAGTGCTAACAGAGCTCACTAAAGATATTTTCAGCTCCAACACAGTCTCAATTGCGTCGGAAAAAATAGAGGGCAACATTGATTTTGCAAAAGAATATTCGGACAAAGAGTTTGTAAAGAAAATAAAATCAATAAAAAACGAAATCATTGAAGGAGAAGCCATTCAAGTTGTTTTTTCTCAAAAATACGTTTTGGACAAACATATTAATCCTGTCTCCTTTTACAGAGCAATTAGAAACATTAATCCTTCTCCTTATCTGTTTTATCTTAAATTTAAAAATTTCGTGCTTACAGGCTCGTCACCTGAAACACATTTGAAAATAAATAACGGCAAAGCTTTGCTGAAGCCCATTGCAGGCACCTATCCTGTTTCATCAAAAAAAAATATTGAGGATATAAAAAAGAGCCTTCTTAATGACAAAAAAGAATACTCCGAACACCTTATGCTTCTCGACCTTGCAAGGAACGACCTTTTTCAAGGGTGTAAATGTGAAACCGTTAAGGTTACAAAAGCGTTTTCAACAGAGGTTTATTCGCACGTTATTCACATTGTATCTGAAGTGGAAGGGATATTAGCTCCTGACACAACACCTTTTGAACTGTTCACAAAAACCTTTCCAGCAGGCACGGTAAGCGGAGCTCCCAAAGTAAGAGCAATTGAATTAATAGACAAATACGAAAAATCCGCAAGAGGATTTTATTCGGGATGCGTTGGTTATTTCGGATATAACGGCAATCTTGATACATGTATTACAATAAGAAGCGCTTTAATAGAAGAAGATAAAATCACATTAAGAGCAGGTGCAGGCATTGTATACGACAGTATCCCTGAAAAGGAATTACTTGAAGTGGAGAAAAAGCTCGGAGCGCTTTTTTCAGCTTTAAAACTAATAAAAAATATAGAGGATAAAAATGTTTTTGTTAATTGATAACTACGATTCATTTACTTACAATCTTTATGCACTTTTCAGAAATTCAAACATTGACGTGTGCATAATAAAAAACACCGATTATTTTATGGATGCTTCCCGTTTCAAAGGAATTATCCTTTCGCCGGGACCTTCCTGTCCTTCAAACTCAGGTGCAACATTAAAATATATCAATGAATATCTCGGGAAAAAACCTATTTTGGGTGTTTGTCTCGGAATGCAGGCAATAGGAGTTGCTCTCGGTTTTAACGTAAAACATGCCAAATCGGTTCAACACGGTAAAGTGGATGAAATAAAAATCTCCAAAAGAAAAGTTCTTTTTCGGAAGCTAAATGATTTCAAAGCTGTAAGATACCATTCTCTTGCAGTAAACATTCCTGATAATCATTCTTTTGTTACTGCAACTGCAAAATCAGACAATGAAGTAATGGCAATAGAAGATTCGGATAAAAAATTCTTTGGAGTTCAATTCCATCCCGAATCGTTTTTAAGTGAAAACGGTGAAATTTTAATAAAAAATTTTATTGATTTTGCTAACGGAGGTTGATGATGAGCAGAAATATAATGAACAAAATTTTTCAAAAACAGAACCTTACACTGCAAGAATCCGAAGATTTGTTTGTGAAAATTCTGTCTGGAAGCTTTAAAGATGTTGAAATTGCGGCTATTTTAACAGGATTAAAATTGAAAGGAGAAAGCATTGAAGAAATTGCAGGAGCTCTTACGGTTCTTGACAAATTCAAGTTGAAAATTGAAAAAAACAAATCACCATCCATTGACACTTGCGGCACAGGAGGAGACGGTAAAAATTGTATAAATGTATCCACAGCAGTGGCTATTCTTCTTTCATCCATGGGAATTCCCGTGGTAAAACACGGAAATTCGGCTCAAAGCGGCAAAATAGGTTCAGCGGATATTTTAAAAGAATTTGGCATACCGTTTAACATGAAAAAAGAAGAAGCTGAAAAATATTTGAGAGCCAATAATTTTGTTTTTCTATTTGCTCCTTTTTATCATCCTGCAATGAAATTTGTGGCTCCTGTGAGAAAAATTCTCTCAACACCCACTATTTTCAATTATCTCGGTCCTTTTATAAATCCTGCAAATCCTGAGATTCAAATCACGGGAATAAACAGAAGAGATGCTTTGGAAAAGCTTTCAGATGCACTTTTAAAAGCCGGAAAGTTCAATATTATCCTTTATTCTTCCTTTGACGGATACGACGAAATTTCCACAAATGCACCCACTGAATGTTATGAAATTAGAGAGAATTACATAAAAAAATTTATAATAGAGCCTGAAAATTTTTTCAATCCGTTCCCAATGCCCCGTGTAAAAGACATTAAGCAAGCAAAGGATATGTTTTTGGAAGCAATTAAAGGAGAAGATGAAAACCTTTCCCAGCTCGTTGCATTGAATGCTTCATTGGGCATAAAATATATAAAAGAAGTTAAATCATTCAAAGATGCTTACAATATTGCTCTTGAACAAATTATGTCAGGAAAAGTTTTTGAAAAGTTTCTCTCTTTACAACAAAAAGAGAAAGGAGGCAACAGAATACCATGATTACAATTCAGGATATTTTGAATAACAAAAAAAAAGAGATAAAAAACTTGCAAAAAATAAAATGTGCACGAAACAAAAAAATTCTGAATTTAAATGAGTATTTGAGAGAAAAACCTTTTATATGCGAGATAAAAAGGAGTTCACCTTCAAAAGGGACATTAAACAACACTTTTAATGCTGTTGAGCTTGCAAAGGTTTATGAAAATGCAGGTGCAGGTGCAATCAGCGTTTTAACCGACAAAACTTTTTTTTCAGGAGATATGGAAGAACTTTATGAAATATCTAAAAAAGTAAATATTCCGATTTTATGCAAAGATTTTATCATAAGTAAAATACAAATTGAAAATGCGCATATTTCAGGAGCAGATGCAATTCTTCTGATTGTTTCCATTCTCGACAATGATACACTGAAAATTTTAACCGAATATGCAACTTCCCTGAAATTAAATATACTTTTTGAAATTCATGATTTTTCCGAATTTGAAAGAATAGAACATCTTAAACCTAAATATGTGGGGGTTAACAGCAGAAACCTCTCAACAATGAAAATAGAAAAAGAGAGAGCGGCAAAATTGATAAAATTAATTTCCTCATTAAAAGGAGATTTTCTTAAAATAGCTGAAAGCGGAATAGAAACTTGCGAAGATTTGAAATACTTTAAAAACGCAGGAGCAAATGCGTTCCTCATAGGGACAGCTTTAATGACATCTAAAAATCCTCAAGAAAAAATAAAGGAATTCTATAAATGTTTGTAAAGGTTTGCGGAATAAAAACAGTTGAGCAAATACAATATGCAATGGATGAGGGTTACAATGCAGTGGGAATTGTGGTTTATCCTGAAAGCAGAAGATTTTCAAACCGTAAAAACACGCTTAAACTGCTTGAATTTGCAAAAGGGAAGATAAAAACAGTTGTGGTAAGCCTTTTGTTTGAACATGTTTCAGAATATATTAATTTGTCCGACTTTTATCAGATATACGAAACTCCGCTAAAAACGGATAATAAAAATTTTATATATTCTGTTTCAGAAGAGCCTGCACATTTTAATTGGAAATATTTGGTTTTTGATGCAAGCAAAGGTTCGGGGAAATTTGAAAAATTTCCATTGTGGATAAGAAACTACAGAAAACGTTTAATATTGGCAGGCGGTTTGAACCATTTGAACGTGGCAAAAGTTATTTCCGAAATTAAGCCTTTTGGTGTTGATGTTTCAAGCGGAGTGGAAATTAACGGTGTAAAAAACCGCTCACTTATGAAAAAGTTCATTAAACAGGTTAGAAAAACCGAACAGGAGGAGATATTTTGAAAGGATTTTACGGAAAATACGGAGGACAGTTTGTGCCTGAAACTCTTATTCCAGCACTGGAAAACCTTGAAATATTCTTTGAAAAATCAAAAAAAAACAAAAAATTCAAAGAAGATTTAAACTACTATTTGAAAAAATTTGCAGGAAGACCCACTCCGCTCTATTTTGCAAAAAATCTTTCTGAAAAAAATTCAATGGAAATTTATTTTAAAAGAGAGGATTTACTGCATACAGGAGCACATAAAATAAATAATACCCTTGGACAGGCGCTTCTTGCAAAATTTATGGGTAAAAAACGTGTTATAGCGGAAACAGGAGCGGGACAGCACGGAGTTGCAACAGCAACTGTTGCAGCGTTATTCGGAATGGAATGCACCATTTACATGGGAAAGGTTGACATTGAAAGACAGTGCTCCAACGTAAAAAGGATGAAGCTCCTCGGAGCAAATGTAAAAGAGGTAAAAGAAGGGACCCAAACGTTAAAAGATGCCACCAATTACGCATTAAAAGATTGGGTTGCAAACGTGGAAAACACCCATTACATAATAGGCTCTGTTGTGGGACCCCATCCTTTTCCCGAAATGGTTGCACATTTTCAAAGTGTAATAGGAGAAGAATGTTTAAGTTTTTTTGAAAAAAATAATTTTTTCCCCCATTCGATTGTTGCCTGCATAGGAGGAGGAAGCAATGCCATTGGAATATTTAAAAGCTTTATTGGAAAAGAAATTGAGCTTATAGGAGTTGAAGCCGGAGGTATTTCCGATAGACAAGGGGAACATGCAAGAACTTTGGGTATGGGAAAACCGGGAATTCTTCACGGCTCTCTTTCGTATCTTCTCCACGATTCCGATTCTCAGGTTATGCCTGTTCATTCCGTTTCAGCAGGACTTGATTATCCCGGAGTAGGTCCCGAACATTCGTATTTAAAAGATTTAAAAAGAGTTAACTATTGTTACGTAAGAGATATTGATGCAATAAACGCTTTTAAAGAAGTTGCGTCTTGCGAGGGAATAATTCCTGCTCTCGAATCAAGTCATGCAATTGCCTATGTTTTGAAAAATCGTAAAAAATTCAAAAACAAAAAAGTGTTAATCAATTTATCAGGCAGAGGCGACAAAGATATGGAAATTTTGGATAGATTCACTTGTGTTTGAAAAAGGAGGATTAAATTGAAAGGAATATACGTTGTGGGAGGTTATCCCAATAAGGAAATTTTTGAAAAATCGGTTTTTCTCATTGAAAAAACTGGATTTGATTTCATAGAGATAGGCTTGCCTTTTAGCGAGCCTGTTGCTGACGGTCCTGTAATAGTAAAAGCAATTGAAACCGCATTAAAAAACAATACAAAAGTTAGCTATATTATAGACTTCCTTGAAAAGTTAAAAACTTGCAAATTCAAAAAATATATAATGACATATTCCAACATTGTTTATGATTACGGGATAAAAAAATTTTCAAAAGATTTCAAAGAGATTGTTAATTCAATTATAATAGCGGATTTACCCAATAAAATGCACTGTTTTTTTTATGACCACGGATTTGAAATACCTATTATCCCTTTTGTAACACCTGAATCGAGAAAAAAGGACATTGAATTGATAAAAGAACTTAAAGGTGATTTTGTATATTTCATTGCAATAAGGGGGATAACAGGAGGAAAATTTGATTTTAACCAGCCTGAATTAAGAGAAAAAATAGAAACAGTTAAAAAGGAAACACAAAAAAAAGTAATTATGGGATTCGGCTTGAAAAACAACAATGACGCTGAAAAAGCTCTTCTCCTTGCAGACGGTTATGTAATTGGAACCGAAGCTGTGAAAAGACAAACAGATTTAAATGAATTTGAAAAGTTTCTTTTCACATTTGCTGATTAATGTTTAAAGAGTGGAAGATAAGGAATTATCCGCTTGTCATATTATCATCTATCTCTACTTTTTCATCTGTCTTATCCACTGT
>CAZLFW010000092.1:0-5503 GCA_964559045.1 uncultured bacterium | reverse complement strand
CCTGCGAATTTGATTATTCAGGCACTCAGGCGTGCAAAGCATTGCGTGAGGAAGGTTACGAAGTAATACTTGTTAACAGTAATCCCGCAACTATCATGACAGACCCTGAATTTGCCGATAAAACTTATATTGAGCCTTTAACATGCCAAGTATTAACCGAAATAATAAAAGAAGAAACACCTGATGCAATACTTCCCACCCTTGGCGGACAAACAGCCCTTAACCTTGCAGTTGAGCTGTCGGAACAGGGAATACTCGATAAATACAACGTTGAAATGCTTGCTGCCAAGCTTGAGTCCATTAAAAAAGCGGAAGACAGAGAATTGTTTAAAGCTGCCATGATAAAAATAGGGCTCGAACTTCCGAAAAGCGGATATGCAAACAATATGGAGCAGGCAAAAGAGATTATAAAAGATATAGGATTTCCCGTTATTATCAGACCTTCTTTTACTCTCGGAGGCACAGGAGGAAACATTGCTTATAATATTGAAGAGTATGAAGAGTTTGTGCGTTGGGGACTTGATTGCAGTCCTGTTACGGAAATTCTTGTTGAAGAATCGGTTGTAGGCTGGAAAGAGTATGAGCTTGAGGTAATGAGAGATAAAAACGATAATGTTGTTATTATCTGCTCCATTGAAAATCTTGACCCCATGGGAGTCCACACAGGAGACAGTATTACAATTGCACCTGCACAAACTTTAACCGACAAAGAATATCAGATTATGCGTGACGCATCAATTAAGGTCATTAGAGAGATAGGTGTTGATACTGGAGGATCCAACATTCAATTTGCCGTTAACCCTGATAATGGAAAACTTGTTATTATAGAGATGAACCCGAGAGTATCGAGAAGCTCGGCACTTGCCTCAAAAGCCACAGGGTTTCCAATTGCAAAAATAGCTGCAAAGCTTGCAGTGGGATACACTCTTGATGAGATAAAAAACGACATTACAAGAGAAACACCTGCTTCTTTCGAACCCACAATTGACTATGTGGTTACGAAAATTCCACGTTTTACATTTGAAAAATTTCCAGAAGCAGATACCACTCTCACCACTCAAATGAAATCAGTGGGAGAGGTAATGGCAATAGGAAGAACTTTTAAGGAATCTCTGCAAAAAGCAATGAGGTCTCTTGAAGAGGATACCTACGGTTTTGATATTGACGCATCTGCAATGTCAGTTGAAGAGATAAAAGAGAAACTCAGAGTGCCCAACAGCAGAAGATTATGGTATGTGGGAGAAGCTTTTAAAAGAGGTTTTTCCATAGATGAAATTTTCAACATAACCTTAATTGACAGATGGTTCCTTTACAACATCAAAGAGATAATTGATGATGAAAAACAGTTGGAAATCAGCAAAAACCTTGATTATGACACTTTGAAGCATCTAAAAGAGCGAGGTTTTTCCGATATTAGGATAGCCGCCTTATGCAACAAATCTGAAACAGAAATACGCGATTTGAGGAAAAATTACAACATAAAGCCTGTATATAAAATGGTGGATACTTGCGGAGCCGAATTTAAAGCTTACACACCATATCTTTATTCCACTTATGAAAAAGAGAACGAATCACTTGCAAGCAGCAGAAAGAAAGTTATAATACTGGGAGGAGGTCCCAACAGAATCGGACAGGGCATAGAGTTTGACTACTGCTGTGTTCATGCTGTTTTTGCATTAAAAGAGGAAGGTTACGAAACCATAATGGTTAACTGTAATCCCGAAACAGTGAGCACTGATTACGACATATCGGACAAACTTTATTTTGAGCCTTTAACCTTCGAAGGTGTAATGAATATTGTTGAAAATGAATCTCCTCACGGAATTATAGTTCAATTCGGAGGACAGACCCCTTTGAAACTTGCAACTCATTTGAAAAACTCCAATGCCCCCATTATAGGCACATCCCCTGATAATATTGACAAAGCTGAAGACAGAGAAAGGTTTAAAGCTTTGCTTAACAAACTGAATCTCAAGCAGCCTGACAACGATACAGCCCTAAACTTTGACGAAGCATTGAAAATTGCAAAAAGAATCGGGTTTCCTGTTCTGGTTAGACCGTCTTATGTGCTTGGCGGAAGAGCAATGGAAATTGTATATGATGAAAAGAATCTTGAAAGTTACATGAAACGAGCTGTTAAAGTTTCTTACGAGCATCCTGTTTTAATAGACAAATTTTTAACCAATGCAGTGGAAGTGGATGTTGACTGTATCTCAGACGGAACCGATGTGGTAATTGCCGGTATAATGGAGCATATTGAAGGAGCTGGAATTCATTCGGGAGACAGTGCATGTTCTTTGCCACCCTATTCACTTTCACGGGAAATCATTTCCGAAATCAGACGTCAAACTGTTGAGCTTGCTTTAAGCCTTGAAGTAAAAGGTCTTATGAATGTTCAATATGCTGTTAAAGACGGGGAAGTTTACATTTTGGAAGTAAATCCGAGAGCGTCAAGGACAGTGCCATTTGTGTCAAAAGCTACGGGCATTCCTTTTGCCAAACTTGCGGCAAAAATTATGATAGGAAAAACAATTAAAGAGCTTGGTATAAAAGAAAATATTTCACCTCCCTATTTTTCCGTTAAAGAAGCGGTTTTCCCTTTTGCAAAATTTATTGGAGTTGATCCGCTTTTAGGTCCTGAAATGAAATCCACAGGTGAAGTAATGGGGATTGACGATGAATTCCCAATGGCTTTTTTAAAAGCTCAGATTGCAGCTAACAACAGTTTGCCTGAAAAAGGAAAAGTGCTTATAACAATGTGGGATAAAACAGGTGTTGAAGAACTTGCAAAACATTTTATAAAACTGGGATTTGATATTTATGCAACTGCCGGAACATCCGCGTTTTTAAACTCCAAAAACATTCCCAATAAAAAAGTTTTTAAAGTTCAGGAGGGGCGGCCAAATATAGTAGATTATATAAAAAACAGAGAAATTGATTTGATAGTGAACAGTCCTGCTGATATTAAATCAAAAGAAGATTCAACAGCCATAAGGAGCAACACTGTGATTTACAATATCCCCTATTTTACAACACTTGAAGGAGCCGAAGCTGCTGTAAAAGCCATTGAAGCTCTTAAAAAAAGCAGGATAAAAGTAAAAGCTTTGCAAAAATACCATAAATAAAGCTGATATTTACGGAGAATTTTTTCATGAAATGCATTGTTTTGTCAAGCGGCGGTTTGGATTCCACAGTTACAACGGCAATTGCCAAAAATCTCGGATATAAAATATATTCACTCTCTTTCGATTATGAGCAGCGGCACAAAGCAGAGCTTAAATGCGCCAAAAAAGTTGCAAACTTTTTCAATGTTGAAAAACATTTTATTTTAAAACTGCCCATTGGTGAAATAGGAGGCTCAGCTTTAACGGACAAATCAATTGACGTTCCAGAAGGGACTGCGGAAAAAAATGATATTCCCATTACTTATGTTCCGGGAAGAAACATTATTTTTCTTTCTTTTGCTGTAAGTTTGTCCGAAGTTTTGGAAGCATACGATATTTTTATAGGAGTAAATGCCGTTGATTATTCCGGCTATCCAGATTGCAGACCCGAATTTATAGAGTCTTTTGAAAAAACCGTTAATCTCGGCACCAAAGCTGGTGCCACAGGTAAAAAATTTAAAATCCACACTCCTTTGATAAAACTCTCCAAAAAAGATATAATATTGAAAGGAAAAGATTTAGGCGTTGATTTTTCAATTACCAATAGCTGCTACAATCCTTCTCCGGAAGGTATGCCGTGCGGCAGGTGCGACAGTTGTTTTTTAAGATTGAAAGGTTTTAAGGAAGCGGGGATTGCAGACCCTTTAAAGTATCCTGATAATTTTGGCAATTAACTCTCCTGTGGAAAGTTTTATTTTTACTTCGTCTCCCTGTTTAACCTGAGTTGAATCAGTTATTATTTGATTCTCCTTATAGGTTACGGAATAACCTTTTGCCAAAATATTTACGGGATTTAAACTGTTTAATAATTGAATCAGATGATGTAAATTTTGTTTTTTAAAGCTTAGTTCATTGATAAAGCATGCTTTTATTCTACGGGTAAATCCGTAGGTAACTTCTCTTAAATGCGGAATTTTTGTCAAAGGATTGTTTTTATGCAAAGAAAAATCGAGTGTGTTAAGCTTTTCCCTTTTTTCCCGTATTAAAGATACGGTTTCATTTGCTATTTTTTGCTCCATAGAAAATATTTTAAATTTTATATTTTTAAAAAGAATGTAATATTCGTTGAGCACTTGTTTCCGCTTTGACAATTCAGCCTTACGAATGTTTATAGTATTGTTCATTGCGGAAACAATTCGTCTTTGTATGTTATCAAGATGAACGGTTAAATCTGTTTTGTTTTTCACCACGAGCTCCGCTGCTGCCGAAGGAGTGGGAGCTCTTAAATCAGCGACAAAATCAGTAATTGTAAAATCCGTTTCATGTCCCACTGCGGAAATAACCGGGATTTTCGAGGCAAATACCGCTCTTGCAACTTCTTCGTCATTAAAAGGCATCAAATCTTCGATACTTCCGCCGCCTCTACTTAAAATAATAATATCGCAATCTTTTATTTCTTTATTAACAAACTCAACAGCTTTTTTTATCTGTTTAGCCGCTCCGCTTCCCTGAACCTGAACGGGTAATATTAGAATCTCCATACCGCTGAATCTTCTTTTAATAATGTTAAGTATATCTTTAATTGCCGCACCTGTTTTTGATGTTATCACTACTATTTTCTCGGGAAATTCAGGGAGAGATTTTTTATATTCGGTGTTAAACAAGCCTTCTGACGAAAGCTTTCTTTTCAATTCTTCAAATTTAAGGAAAAGCTTGCCTGTGCCGTAGGCTTCGAGCCAGTCAACTATTATCTGATATTCACCTCTCGGAGCATAGACGGAAATCCTCCCTCTCAACAGCACTTCGTCACCGTTTTTAAAATCAAAATTAACCAATGCCCTTTGAGAGCGAAACAGCACACATCTGATAGAAGCGTTACCGTCTTTTAACGTAAAATAAGAATGTCCTGAAATGGGAACCGAAAGATTGGATATTTCTCCCACAACCTTAATGTCAAAATATTCGTTTTCAAGTAAAGATTTAATATCTTCGGTAAGTTCCGTAACAGTATAAAAATTTTTCCCGAAAAAAGGAAGCACTTTGTTTACACTCATAATGAAATTTTAACATTTATCGTTTTAAAATGCAAGATAAGGTTTTTGGTTGCGTTTGAACGTTATATATGATAGTTATTGTAAGATATTATAATAACTTAAGAACTTTAGATAAAAAATTTTAGAAAAATTATCTTGACAAATGGGGACAGCTTAGCCTGAAGGATTTGGTCGATATCACTATAAAAATTGAATAAGATTTTATTATCATTCAAGAGGTTCATTGTTTGAATCAAAACATTAGTTATAATTGTTGTTTACAAGAAAACTAATTGATGTTAATAGTTAATAAATATGACAACTTGGGTAGTATATATGAAGTATGTAGAGAAATATTGGAAAAAG
>CAZLFW010000091.1:0-2642 GCA_964559045.1 uncultured bacterium | reverse complement strand
AAATATAAAGATTATCTGCTCTCCGTTATAACGGACATGGAGCTTGGAGATAATAAAAACGCAGGCATGGAAATTATAGATTTTGTAAAAAAAGAAACCCCGGACATACCTATACTTGCACAATCTTCAGATTCGGAGCTTTTAAAAAAAGCAAGAGAAAAAGGTGTGGAAATATCACATAAAAACACTCCTTTTGTGTTAAACGATTTTAACATGTTTTTAAAAAAAACATGCGGTTTCGGAGACTTTGTTTTCAGAGATTCAAAGGGCAACGAAATTGCCGTTGCAAAAACTTTTAACGAATTTGAAAAGCTTCTATCCGAAATTCCTATAGATTCTTTCAAATATCATGCTAAAAGGAAACATTTCTGCATGTGGCTTGTCCCAAGACGAGAATTAACATTGGTAAAAAAGTTAAGAAAAGTGAAACCTGAAAAATTCAAATCACCGGAACAACACAGAAAATTTTTGGTTAATATTGTAAAAAACATAAAAATCAGAAATCAAAGAGGAAAAATACTTGATTTTAACGGTGAAAATTTTAACGAAAAAAGCCAAATATTTAGAATAGGAGACGGTTCGCTTGGGGGAAAAGGGAGGGGATTAAGTTTTTTGAATGCTCTTTTCTCCGTTAGCAAGTTAAATAGAAAATTTAAGGATTCAGTGGTTACAATACCGAAAACATTTATTATTACAACAAATTATTTTGATGAATTCATATATGACAACTACCTTTTTCTTGATTACGACTTTCATACTGACAGAGAAATAACCGAGTTTTTTTTGGAAGGAAAACTTTCCTCTCAACTGAAAGAATATCTAAAACAGCTTCTTAAATCAATGAAACAGCCTATTATAGTAAGATCGTCGGGATTGCTCGAAGATTCTCAATTTCATCCGTTTGCAGGAGTTTATAAAAGCGTGATTCTCCCCAATTGCAGCGGTTCTTTTGAAAAAAGATTCAAACAGCTTGAAGATGCCATAAAACTTGTTTATGCCTCTGTTTATTTCAAAGATACAAGAGCTTATATAGAAAGAATAGGCCTAAAACTCGAAGAAGAAAAGATGGCTGTAATTATACAGGAAGTTGTGGGGGAGCAACATGGCGGTTACTTTTATCCGCACTTTGCAGGTGTTGCGCAAAGCTTTAACTATTACCCTTTGTCTCACATGGAAAAAAAAGACGGTGTCGCATCAATAGCTTTGGGACTTGGCAAATACGTTGTTGAAGGAGAGAAATGTTACAGATTCTGTCCAAAATATCCTGAAATAAGGTATCTCACAGAAGAGGATACGATAAAACTGTCACAAACTTATTTTTATGCCCTTGATTTGAAAAGAAAAGATTTGCCGTGTAATGAGGAAGAGTCATTTATTGTTAAGCTTCCCCTTGAAGTTGCTGAAAAACACGGAACTCTCAACCATATTGCATCCACCTACAATATTTCAAACGGAAGAATTGAGCCGGGGATTTATGCCAAAGGACCCAGAATAATAAATTTTGACAATATTTTGATTTACGAATCTTTCCCTTTTTCCAGCATTCTCAAAGAAATTTTGGAGCTTGCAGAATATGCAGTTGGCACTCCTGTTGAAACGGAATTTGCTGCAACAATTTCAAATAAGCTAAATTTTAATATTCTGCAAGTGAGGCCCTTAATAACGCATGAAGAAGGAGATATGGTTGAATTTGATAAAGTTACGAAAGAACACTTGCTGCTTTATACTGAAACAGGATGCGGAAACGGTGTGGTTGATTATTTGAAAAACATTGTGTTTCTCGAACCTGATAATTTTGACAAAACTTTAACTTTGGAGATGAAAAAGGAGATAGGTGAAATAAACAAAACACTTAAAGAAAAAGGAGAAGAATACATCTTAATTGCTCCCGGAAGATGGGGCTCAAGAGACAGATTTCTCGGAATACCCGTGAACTGGGAAGATATTAATGCGGTTAAAGTAATTGTTGAATCAGGGATAAAAGATTTTGATATTGACCCTTCTCAGGGGACTCACTTTATTCACAATATTATTTCCATGAATATAGGCTATTTTAACGTTTCATACTATTCAAAGGAAAATAATTTTATAGATTGGGAATGGCTGAAATCACAACCAACCTCAATTGAGAAAAAATTTTTCAAGGTAATAACATTGAATCCTCCTGTTAAGGTTTTTATGGATGGAAAAAACGGCAAATACGCAATTTTAAAAAAGTGCGAATAAATTGTTTGACAAGCAAAATATGATTTGGTATGGAGATTTGCCGCTTGGATCTTAATGACCGAGACGGAAGGCATACGAAATTATAATTTTTAATATTGTTTTTTATTAGGAATATTTTGGAATAATATTTTAAGCCTTCCGTAAGGAAGGTTTTTTTTATGTTGAATTATACAAAAGTTTAATCCAAAGGAATTAAAATGAAAATTACAACCTCGTATCTTCAAGAGAAAAAAAGAAAAAAAGAAAAAATTACAATGACAACATCTTATGATTACTGTTTTGCAAAAATCTCCGACGAAAGCGGAATTGACATGATTCTTGTGGGAGATTCTCTCGGAATGGTTTTTTCGGGATATGATAACACTCTTCCTGTTACTCTTGATGAAATGATTTATCATACAAAAGCTGTTGTAAGG
>CAZLFW010000090.1:0-4700 GCA_964559045.1 uncultured bacterium | reverse complement strand
TTTAACAATATAGATTCTGTAAAAAATTTAATAAAAGAAAATAAAGAAGAAATAGCGGCAATTATAATAGAACCTGTTCCGGGAAATATGGGCGTCATAGAACCTGATTTGGATTTTTTAAGAAATTTGAGGGACTTAACTGCAAACGAAAAAATAATTTTAATCTTTGATGAAGTGATGAGCGGATTCAGAGTTGCTTATGGTGGTGCTCAAAAATTATTTAACATTACACCCGATTTAACCACTTTGGGAAAAATAATCGGAGGCGGTTTGCCTGTTGGAGCATTCGGAGGAAAAAAAGAAATTATGGATTCTGTTGCTCCCGAAGGAAAAGTTTATCAGGCAGGAACATTATCAGGAAATCCTCTTGCGGTTACCGCTGGAATAGAAACATTAAAATTATTAAGAGATGAGAAAGTCTACGAAAAACTTGAAGATTCGTCTAAATATTTAACGGATAATATGAAAAAAATTATATCTGTTTACAATATAGACGCTTGCTTTAAAAGAGTCGGCTCCATGTTCTGTATGTTTTTCACAAACAAAAATGTAACTAATTTTCAAGACGCTACCGATTCGGATACAGCACGTTTTGCAAAATATTTTAAATATATGCTTAAAGAAGGTATCTACATTGCGCCTTCGCAATATGAAGCGGGATTTATCTCAACTGCACATTCCAAAGATGATTTAGACAAAACTTTAACAGCTTTTGAAAAAACAATTAAAAAAATATCCTCATAATAAACAGAGCTGTAAAGCTATCACAAATTCAATTAAACTTTACAGTAAATGTTTAATTCTGTAAATACAACGGAGGTATAAAATGTTGGTAATCGAAAATCTTAAAGTGGAAGTGGGAGGGAAAGAGATACTGCACGGTATAAATTTAAGGATTGCCATAGGCGAGACACATATTATTTTCGGCAAAAACGGCAGCGGCAAATCAACTCTTCTTATGACAATTATGGGATTTTCCAAATATAAAATAACCGAAGGCAAAATATATTTCAGAGGAAAAGACGTAACCGAGCTCCCTTTAAATGAAAGAGCAAGGATGGGGATGGGGATGGCTTTTCAAAGACCACCTGCAATTAAAGGGCTTAAAACAAACGATATGTTAAAACTTGTGAAAAGAGTTGATGATAATATAGAGACTTTAGCTGAAAAAGTGGATTTTTCTCAGTTTTTAGAGAGAGATTTAAACTTCGGTTTTTCAGGTGGAGAATTAAAGCGTTCGGAGATGCTTCAGCTAATGGCTCAAAATCCTGATTTTATAATGCTTGATGAGCCTGATTCAGGTGTTGACGTAGAAAATATAAAAATACTCGGAAGAGTTGTCTGGACACTTCTCGAAAAAAATTTAAGAATAAAAGAGGGCAGAAAAAAATCCGGACTAATAATAACACATACCGGATATATTCTTGATTATGTCGAGGCTGACAAAGGACATGTTATTCTTGACGGATATTTAATGTGCAGCGGTAACCCGAGAGAAATGTTTAAAGAAATACAACAGGAAGGTTACGATAAATGCGTAAAATGTATGGCAGGATAAATTAACGGGAGGTGAAATTGAAAGACCTTAATAAAATTTTCGATGACAAAGATAAAGAGATTCTTGAAAATACAGGCATTGACATCAAAAGGGAAACAAGAGCGGGCACTTTTATTCAATCTGATCATTCCGTTGTTGCATGCGATGTGAGACAAGACGGAATAGAAATATTGCCTATAAACGATGCTTACAAAAAATATCCTTGGCTAAACGAATACAAATTCAAATCTTTTGGCAGCAATATTGACGACTTTTTAAAAGATTCGGAAAATAAAGTTTCCAACGGATATTTCATATACGCAAAAAAAGGCGCAAAAACCAAATTTCCGGTTCAGTCGTGTTTATACATTAGCAGCGACAATGTTGAACAATTTGTCCATAATATTATCATTGCAGATGAAGGCGCAGACTTACAAATAATTTCAGGATGTTCCACGTCTCACAGAGTTAACTCGGCTCTCCATGTCGGGATATCGGAATTTTTTGTAAAAAAAAATGCCAAGCTCTCTTTTACAATGATTCACAAATGGGGAGAAAATGTTACCGTTACTCCGAGAAGCTCTGCCGTAGTAGAAGATAACGGAGTATTTATATCAAACTATATATCTTTTGATCAGGTCAAATTTTTGAAAATGTATCCTGCTGTATATTTAAACGGTGAAAACTCTGTCGGAAGGTTCAGTTCAATAGTTTTTGCACCTGAGAAATCATATATAGATTTAGGCTCCAAATGTGTATTAAACGGTAAAAGCTCAAAAGCTGAAATAGTTTCAAGAACCGTCTCGGCAGGAGGAACAATAATAGCAAGAGGCCACTTGGTAGGCAATGCAAAAGATATTAAAGCACACCTTGAATGTAACGGGTTGTTACTTAAAAATAAAGGGATTATACATGCTATTCCTGAGCTTGAAGCACATTTGAACGATGTTGACATGAGCCATGAAGCTGCTGTGGGAAAGATTGCGGAAGAAGAAATTGAATATTTAATGGCAAGAGGCTTGACAGAAGAAGAAGCCACTTCTGCAATAGTCAGAGGTTTTTTAAACATTAAAATAGAAGGTCTGCCTGACAGGCTTGAAAAACAAATCGAAACTTCACTTAACGAATTAAGTGATAAATTTTTTTAAAACTCGGGAGGATATAAATGTCGGAAATTTTGGAAAAAGGAATATCAGAACTGCATAACCTGTTAAAAAAAAGAGAGATAACTTCTGAAGAAATCACAAATGAATTTATAACGTATGCCAAAGATAAAAATAGTGAAATAAACGCATATATTTCAATATGCGAAGATGATGCAATAAAACAAGCTAAAGAAGCCGATAAAAAAATAGCATCAAAAAATTTCTCTGAAATTACGGGAATTCCTTTGGGAATAAAAGACTTAATCTGCACAAAAGGCATAAAAACAACTTGCGCTTCCAAAATGTTGGAAAATTATGTACCGACCTATAATGCCACTGTTTACGAAAAACTGTTGTCGGAGCATATTGTCACATTGGGTAAAACCAATATGGATGAGTTTGCAATGGGCTCTTCAAATGAGACTTCTTATTTCGGGCATGTAAAAAACCCTTGCGATATCACAAGAGTTCCGGGAGGCTCCAGCGGAGGTTCAGCCGCCGCCGTTGCATCAAACCAATGTGCGGCATCACTCGGTTCTGATACAGGAGGCTCCATTAGACAACCTGCATCATTTTGCGGAGTTGTGGGATTAAAACCGACTTACGGCAGAGTTTCAAGATTTGGTTTGGTTGCTTTTGCTTCATCTCTTGATCAGATAGGCCCTATCACAAAAAATGTGGAAGATGCTGCCATTCTGTTAAAACATATAAGCGGTTACGACCCAAAAGACTCCACATCCGTAAACATCAGCACATCCGATTATTCGGCAAATATAAAAAAAGAGTGCCTGAAAGGCTTAAAAATAGGTGTCCCGAAAGAATATTTCATAGAAGGCATTAACAACGAGGTAAAGAAAGCAATTGAAGACACTCTTAAAAACATGGAGCAACAAGGTGCTGAAATTATTGATATTTCATTGCCTCATACAGATGCTGCTGTTGCTGTTTATTATATTATTGCTCCTGCCGAAGCAAGTTCTAATCTTGCCAGATACGACGGTGTAAAATACGGTTTCAGAGCAGAAAAATATGAAGATTTGATAGACATGTATAAACAAACAAGAGCGGAAGGCTTTGGAGACGAAGTAAAAAGGCGTATAATGTTGGGCACATACGCTCTTTCATCAGGATACTATGATGCATATTATCTAAAAGCATCAAAAGTCAGAAATTTAATTAAAAAAGATTTTCTCAACGCATTCAAAAAAGTAGACATTATAGCACGTCCGGTTACACCTTCAACAGCCTTTAAAATAGGAGAAAAATCGGATAATCCTTTGGAAATGTATCTGAATGATATTTTTACCATACCTCTTAACCTTGCGGGCACTTGTGGTATTTCTGTTCCAATTGCCAAAGATTCCGAGAATCTTCCCATAGGAATGCAAATCATAGGAAACTTTTTTGAAGAGGAAAAAATATTAAACGTTGCATATAATGTTGAACAGCTTATACAGTAAATCTTATGAAATTTTACGAAAATAATTAACAAAATTTTAAAGGAGCAAAACATGAAATATGAAGTGGTAATAGGTCTTGAAGTGCATGCGCAAATGCTTACTAATACAAAAATTTTCTGTTCATGTCCGAATAAATTCGGTAACATTCCAAACAATAACACTTGCCCTGTATGCACAGGACAACCGGGCAGCCTGCCGGTATTGAACAAAAAAGTTGTGGAATTCGCAATTAAAGCAGGATTGGCAACTAATTGTTCAATAAATAAAAAAAGTGTTTTTGCCAGAAAAAATTATTTTTATCCCGACTTGCCAAAAGGTTATCAAATCTCACAATATGAGCTTCCCATTTGCGAAAACGGTAAAATTACAATAAATATCAATGGGAAAAAGAAAGTTATAGGAATAACAAGAATACATATGGAAGAAGATGCCGGTAAACTGTCTCATGAAGGAATGGATAAAAATTCAAGCTATGTAGACCTTAATCGAACAGGCACGCCTCTTATAGAAATTGTCAGCGAACCTGATATCCGTTCTCCCGAGGAAGCTGCCGAATAT
>CAZLFW010000089.1:0-4609 GCA_964559045.1 uncultured bacterium | reverse complement strand
CACAGTTGGGAATAGTGTAAAAACAACCTTTAATGACTAACGTATAACGTTTCACGTGATGTTAGGATTTAGTGGGTTTTTATTCTTTTTGATGCTATACTACCCCAAAGTAAAGGTATAAAATTAACAAAAAAATTTCATTTTGGGATAGTATGATTTTTATCCGCTATTAAATAATAAAATATTGGAACATACATTAAAGTTAAAAAAGTCCCCACAATAAGCCCGCCAATTGCCACGGCTCCGAGAGGTGCAAGCCTTTCAAGCCCAAGAGCATTTCCCGTTGCAATGGGAATCATTCCTGCCGCAGTGCCGAATGCTGTCATTAAAACTGGCCTTGTTCTTATTTTTATACTTTGGATTATGGCTTCCTTTAACTCAACGCCTTTTTGCAGCGCCTCCTGTATAAAATCTATCAATAAAATAGAGTTATTAACAATTATTCCTGAAAGAAGAATCAGCCCCATAGTTGCCGGCATTGACCTGTGATAGTTCATTATCAGCAGCCCCCACATCCCTCCGATCATTGACAGAGGTATCGCCACTATAATTGCCACAGGGGCTTTGAAAGATTTAAAAATAGGAACCATTGTAAGAAAAAGCAGGACAAGACCAATTAAAAAACCTTTTATCATTCTTCCCATTGAATCAGTTAATTGGCTTATATCACCCTGATTTGAAATTTTGTAACCTGTGGGCACTGAAAAATTTTTATTCGCCTTTTTAAAGCTTTCAACAATGTGAGTAATTGCCGCTTTTTCTCTGAATCCTATTACATCAAGAGAATAATTAAGATTATCCCTTGTGATAACTGCGGGCTCTACTATTTTCTCTATTTTAATCAAAGCTAAACAAGGTATCTTCCCTTTTGGGGTATCTATATAAAAAGAGTTTATTGACAAAAGAAAATCTCTCTCATTCTCAGGATAAATCACTCTTACTTTCAGACTGTTCTCGTTTTCAACATTAAAAAGAGATACAAAAATTCCGGTAATTTTTTCGCTTAACTGGGTTGCAACGTCAAAAGGAGTAATATTATAATAGCTCAAAAGCTTTTTATCCATTTTTATATTATACGAAATTTTATCCAAATCCCACGTTCTTGAAACAGATGTAATGCCTTTGACATTGTAGGCGACAGGCACCATTTTATTACCTATTGCGTCAAGTTTCTTAAAATCGGAGCCTGTTATCATAACGTCAAGATTCCCTTTAATGGTGGACATTGGAGTGGCACCGTAATCAAACACTTCAACATATTTTATTCCGGGAATTTTCCATATTTTCTCTCTCAGTTTCCTCTCTATCTGCCAAATTGTCTCGTCTCTGTGAAATCTGTCGGTGTAATGCAAAGTAAAACTTGCGCTTTGAGGAGATTTACCTTTTCCCATTGTTAATACTCCCGGCTCCGAACCAACTGATACCGAAGACATTTTAACCGATTTGTCCGAATATATAATTTTAAGAATATCTTTAACTTTTTTTTCAATTGTATATATGGAACTGTTACTGTCAAATGTTATGTTTGCCTTGACAATTCCCGTATCCATCGGAGGCATCAATTCTGTTCCGAGAATAGGAACAAGGGTTTTCATGGTAAGAACAAATACCACAACAAGAGGAACAAATGCAGGCAAAATAAGTAATTTTCTGTTAATAACCGCATTTACAACGGAAATTACGAGATTCATAAAAGGCTCTATTATAAATTGTGATATTTTAAATGAAATTTGTTCCAACTTGTTTTTACCGTTATCCTTCTTTAAAATATATTGTGCAATAATAGGTATAAAAGAAATTGACACAAAATAAGACACAACAAGGGCAATAAGCAGTGTTCCCACAAAAGGTCTGAAAATTCTTTGAGGATAATCTCCTATGAACAATATTGGAAAGAGCATAACCATAGTGGAAACCGTTCCTGAAAAATCCGCAAGCATAACCTCTTTTGTGCCTTCAACAACTGCTTTTTTTAAAGTTTTCTTCAAGTCGTAATAGTGTCGCTCTATATTTTCTATAATAACAACTGCATCATCTATAAGAAGTCCGAGAGCAAGTATAATAGCGGTGAGAGTAACAATGTTAAACTCCATATTTAAAAGCCACATAGCTGCAATGGTAATAATATATACAAAAGGTATGGAAAAGCCCACAATAAAAAGCTGTCTTATATTGGCAAGAAAAAAGAACACCACAATACCTGTCATAATAATTGCGTCTCTTAATGCTTCAAGCATGTTTATATTGCTCTGTTTTATGATTTTCTCCTGCGAGTCGGACACCTCAAACTGAAAATCGGGGTAATCTCTTTTTAATTCAGGAAGAATTTTTTTAACAGCATTAATAGCACCGAGAACAGAGCCTCCTATGCTTCTCTCCACAGCAAGAGCAACAGCTTTTTTTCCGTTCCCGAAATATAAAGAATTATTCTCTTTGTAAGAATAATCTACAGTTGCAATATCTGAAAGTTTTATATTGGAAGTAATGTATATGTCTTTCAATTCATAGGGAGTTAAAGCTTTTTGGTTTGACTTGATAAGAAACTGCTGCTTGGAATTAATGATGAAACCTATTGGAATGTCGGTATTGAATCTTTTGATTTGGGCTATCACATAATTTAAAGAAATATTGTATTTATTTAATTTGTTTTTATCTATTTTTATAAAAATTTCTTTTTTGTATCCTCCAAAAACATCTACATTGGAAATGCCTTTCAAAAGCAGAAGCCTATTTTTAATCTGATTCTCCGCTATCTGTCTGACTTCGGCAAGAGGCATGTCTCCTTTTTTGGAATAAACACTTACAACAATTACCGGAGGGGTAGCAGAAGAAACTTTATATATTTGTGGAGGCTCAATATCAGGAGGTAATTTGCTTTTGATTTTATTCAGAGCATTATTAACATCGGTGGCAGCGTCTCCGAGATTTTTTTCATATTCAAATTCCGCCGTTATAACGGATACTTCGTCCTTTGAAATCGAACTTACTTTTCTCACTTTGTCCAACGTGTATAATTCGCGCTCCGCTATTGTAGCTATATTTTCAGCCATATCCTTGGCAGACGCTCCTTTTTCTATAATAACAACGGAAATTTGAGGTCTGTCGGTATCGGGAAAAAGATTTTGCTTAATATTGAAAAATCCGATTAACCCGAGAAAGGTAAAAGCTATTAATATTGCAAATACAAAGTGTTTGTTTTCAAATATTTTATATAGCATAATCTAAAATCTTTCCATTTTGCCTCTTGCTCCCGATGCAAGAAGCCTCAGTTTATTCTCCATACCTGTTGCCACAATTTCACCTTCTTTAATGTCTCCTTTAACAATACATTTCAAATTGTCGCATAAAATTACTTTAACCCTTTTTTTAACAAAAACGTTTTTTACGTTTTTCAAAACAAAAGCTCCTTCCGTTGTTTGTAAAAGAGCGTTTTTATCTACGGTTAATCCGCATTTTTTCTTAAAAACAATAAAAACATTAATGAAACTGTTTGAAGGTATGTTAATGGGAATCTCTTTTATTCTTCCTTCAACGGTTAATAGATTGCCGTAACTTGACATGGGATAAAACTTTTTAATTTCCAATCTTAATTTCTTATTGTTAAGATTAATCTCCATATATGAATTTTTATTTATTATTTTTGCAATATCCGGAGGAATTGCAACGGTTAATTTATAATTTTCAGTGCTCTCCATTTCCAATATTGGCGATCCGGGAACAGCAAGACTCCCTTTTTTCAAAAACTCTTTGGTAACTTTACCTGTAAATTGCGAATAAACTTCAGTGTAGGTAAGGTCGTGACGTTTTGAGTCGATTTCAGTTAAAAGCGAAGAAATTCTTTCATCAAGAGATTTTATACTGTTTTTAATTGAAATTATTTTATTTCTGTAATTCTCGAAAATATTTTCAGATTTTTGAAATTCTTCGAGAGAAATTGCCCCTGATTCATACAATGCTTTGTCTCTTTTAAATTTATTTTTAATAAATGTAAAATCCGACTCGGCATTTTTAAGAGTCTCTTCCAATGAGTTTTTCTGAAACAGGAGAGAAGCCTTTTGATGTTTCAGGTTTTTAACGGCAAGTTTTATTTGAGTATCGTCAATTTCCGCAATTAAATCACCTTTTTTTACAATGTCACCTGCGGTAAAATAAACATTTTTTATATACCCTGTTATTTTGGACGATATTTTAACCCTTTGGTCAGGCTCTATTTTTCCGAGAAAACTCCTTGACATTAAGACCGAACCTCTCTCTATCTTTGTCCCTTTTACAGAATATACGGGAGGGAGAGGTTTATTTGCACTTGCAGCTTCTTTTTTGCGTTTTTTAACAAGAAATATCCCTCCTGCCACCAGCAAAATTATAATTAAAAACAGAATAGCTTTTTTAATCATGTTCTTTCCTTTAAATTTTAATTTTCAGCATATTTCTATACCTTTTTTCTTCTGTAAAGTCACTATTAATTCTTTAAAACTACTTTAGAAAATGTAAAATCTTATAAGTATATTTAATTACAGAAAAAATTATCGCTTATGTCCTTAATAAAATTAATATTGACAAAAGGGATAAACTATTGTAAACGGGGGTCACATTGCGGTGAGTGTAGCTC
>CAZLFW010000088.1:0-12272 GCA_964559045.1 uncultured bacterium | reverse complement strand
ATATCTTTTCCGTCTTTTTTAAATAAGAACTCTTCAGCACTAAAATTAAAAGATAACTGAGAACTTTCCGTGTCAGATGAAATTGTCAATAAGACATTACCTGAATTGTTGCTGCTAACAGTTAAATGGATTTCACCGTTTGTGTCAGTATTAACAGTGGTTTTGTTATCTACAAAAACCAAAGTAGTTAAATTGTTTTTTAGAGTAATATCAGTATCATTAGCAGTAATGGTTACGAATTTATTTATAACAGGATTATTTGAAGCATCTTTCAGAGAAATGTATATTTCTGCATAATCTGAGCCATCAGCTTTTACAAACTGCTTGTTGGAATTGGTTTTTAAAGTGAGTCCTTTTAAGGCTATTTTAATGGTTTGTGATAGCGGGCTGTTTTTATCTTTTACTGTAATTGTAGCTTCTTTTACATTTGGATAATAAGGTGATTTAAAGCTGAATTGACCGAAACCGTTTTTAATTGTTACACTATTTGCTGAAACCTTTCCGTAATTTGATGAAACGAAAAAATCTTCTCCGTCAACTGCTCCGTAACTGTTTGTTGCATATATTGTTATTAGAGTTGAATCATTGTCATTTGCTATAATAGAAAGATTGCTTGTTGAAAGGTCAATTGTGCCTACAATTTTCTTTACCTCTGCCTTTCCTGTAACAACAGGAACATTTACACTGTTTGCAGTAAAACTTTTCAGCTTGTAAAAAGGCTCAGCAGTGTAGATAAACTCTCCGTTGTCAGATGGGCTGAAATAGTAGGTGTAATAAATTGTTCCGTTGTCATTGGTGCTGCCGTCAAGCAATATTTGGGAATCATTAACAGAGAGATAAACTTTTTTCCCCGAAGCACCGTTATTTGCCTGTATTTTAAACTTTACCCATGTTTCAGTGAAATTATCCACTGTTACTTCAATTTTGTCAATTAAATCAGCAGTATCAATTTTACCTGCTGCATCTGCTTTTAAAGATAAAGTCTCTTTTGCCGTTGAAACATCGGATTTGGGCTTAATCTCAAATGATATTACATTGTCTGCGCTTGAAGAAACAGATGCTGCGGTTAAGCTGTTGCAAATATTAACGTTAAAGGTTGCCAATCCGCTTGTGCCTGTGGTCTCCGTTGTAGTATAGCTCTTACTTCCCTGTGTAACTGTAAGCTGAATTTCAGCATCTTTTACAGCATTTCCTTTTGAGTCTGTGGAATAAGTATTAAATGATACGTTGCAGTTGTCCTCAACAAGAAAATTGCTTACTTGAACCTTTGTTACGTTGTCCGCTGCATTAGCAGGAGCTGTCCCTCCTCCGGCAGCCCCTCCAGAACCGCCTCCAGCAGATGCGCTTCCGCTTGTGCCGCCGCCGCCTCCGCATGAACACAAAAGAAGAAATAATCCGAAAATAAAAAATTTTTTAAAGAGCTTTGCCATAACATCCCCCTTAAACTTAAATTATAGAAAAAATTCGTTGAAACTTAAATCCCCCTGTTTAATAATTCGTAAGCTTTTTCTGCACTGTTTACCCTTTTGACAATTGATACAAGAGCGTTAAGCATTTTTCGGGGGAAAGCATGTTGAAAAACGTTTCTTCCTATTGAAATTCCTGCTGCTCCTGCTTTCATGGCATCTTCTACCATTTTAAGCACTTCTCTGTCAGACTCACATTTTTCTCCTCCTGCAATTAACACAGGAATAGGAGTGGAACTTACAACGTATCTGAAAGATTCAACATCACCAGTATAAGACACCTTTACAACATCAGCGCCCATTTCAGCAGCTAATCTTGCACAATGAGCCACTAATTCTTTATCGTAGCAATTTTTAATTTTTTTACCTCGTGCATATACCATTGCAAGGAGAGGCATACCATAGTTAAGGCAATCTTTTGATATTTTGCCGAAATCAGCAAGCATCCCGCTTTCATTAACATCTCCTATGTTCACATGGATTGAAACAGCGTCAGCTCCTAACTTAACCGCTTCTTCAACAGAACCAACAATTGTTTTCGAATCAGGGAACATTCCAACAGCAGTTGATGCGGATAAATGAACAATAAGCCCTATGTCTCTGCCGTTGCCTCTGTAACCTGCTCGCACCATTCCTTTGTGCTCTACTATGGCTGTTGCTCCACCTTCTGCTGCCCAATTGATAACCTGTCCTATATCTTTTATCCCGTGAACAGGTCCTATGGTAACACCATGGTCAATGGGCAGTATAACAAATTTGCCGGTTTCTCTGTCTTTTATCCTGTCAAGCCTAATATACTTTCCTATCATAACATCTCCAATATCACACTACAAAATATTATACAATCGCAAAATTAAACGGTTATTTCTCCAATACCGCAACTGTTTCAATATGAAAGGTTTGAGGAAACATGTCAATAAAATAAATTTTTTTTATTTTATATTTTTCTTTGAAAATTTTCAAATCTCTTGCCAATGTTGCAGGATCACAGGAAATATATATAATTTTTTCAATAAAATCAAACTCTAAAATTTTTTTGCTTAAGTTTATTCCAATTCCGCTTCTCGGAGGGTCGGCAATTAACAAATCCGGTTTAAATTTTTTTATAACATTTAAAGATTTTTCAGCTCTTAAATTGTATAAGCTGAGTTCTGTTTTTTTTATGTTATTTAAACTCCTGTTAAAAATAGCGTCTTTATGGGATGATGTGGAACTTTCCACTGAAATTCCTTTTTTTTCTTTTTTGCATAAAAAAACAGAAAACAAGCCCACTCCAGAATATAAATCTGCAAATTTTTCACTTTCAACACTGTTTTCAAGGACAATATTCACTAAATTATTAATTTGAAAAGCATTAATCTGAAAAAATGATTGTTTGCTCACTTTAAAAAAACAGCTCTTTACTTTTTGGTATTTTTTGTGTCCTTTTTGAATGGAGATTTTAATGCTGCCTTTTCTTTTTTTATTATTTTCAACAGCTTTTACGTAAGCTTCGTGTAAAATAGGATGAAACAACGGACACTTGTCAATATCTACAATTTCTCTGCTTTCTTTTTTGTAAAAACCTGCTTTGCTGTTTTCTATCTTAATGCTGGCACTTGTTCTGTAATAAAAAGGAACCGGTGAAGGAATGGTGCGAATTGGAAAATCAACATATAGATTTCCTATTCTTTTCAATGTTTCAAGCAGTATATCTTTTTTTATTTTTAGCTGATGCGAATATTTTATATGCTGGAAGTTACACCCACCACAAATAGTGAAATATTTACACAAAGGTTCTACTCTTAAAGAAGCTCTTTTTATAATTTTGATCGGAACGGCAAAAATGGAATTTTTTTTTATTTTTTTTGTTTTTATTTCAACAGTTTCTTTTGGAAGCACATAATCTACAAAAAAAACATTATTGTTTTTTCTTGCAAAACCGTATCCGTTGTAAACTATTTTTTCAATTTCAACTATGTCCATAAGAACCTGTCTTCCGAATTGGAGATGAATCGTTTACAATTGTTTATAGTAAAAGAAACTAAATACCTTTTTCTCCGCAATAGATGGCAACTGCCACTGCATACGATTTTTCATGGGATAGTGAGATTGAAAAACCTTTTTTCCCTGAAAATACCGGCATACCGGTTTTTAAAGTTAGGATTTCTATTTCTTTGAATTCTGTAAGTGTCTCGTCTATTTTCATAATCGCTTCTTTGGCAGCGAATTTTCCTGCTATTTTTTCAATTTTTCTGTGTAGGTTTTCTAAGTTCTCAATCTCTTTTATTTCATTTTCAGTAAAGATTTTATACAGAAACTTATATCCAAACTTTTTGTAAATATTCTTTATTCTTTCTATGGATACAATATCAATGCCTACTCTCATGTTCTTTTGATTACCATAAGGGTTAAATCATCAAACTGTTCAGCACCTTTACTGAATTTAACAACATCATCAACAATAACTTTTTTTATTTCAGATGCGGAAAGTTGATGATTATCAGTTATTACCTTTTTTAGTCTATCCATACCGTAATCTTCTCCGTTAACATTAACTGCATCTGTAATTCCGTCTGAAAAAGTAAAAAACATATCACCTTTTTCAAAAGGAATATGTTCAATGGAATAATCAATATTGTCAAACATTCCAACAGGAAGGTTTTTTGATGTCAAAAGTTCAAGTTTGTTTTCAGATTGTCTATAATAAAGCACTTCCTGCGAACATGCCACAACAGATGCTTTTTTATCGTGAATGTCAATTGCAAATAATCCAAGAGTTAAATAGTTTTCTCCGAGAGATTCTTCTGAAATGGTATTGTTTATCCTAAAAATTATTTTATCAAGAGATAAATTATCTTCAAGTGATGTTTTAATAACAATCATTGCCATAGTGGTGAGCAAGGCAGCGGGAATACCTTTTCCTGATACATCTCCAAGAAAAGCATATACTTTGTTATTAGTTTTAAGATAAGAATAAAAATCACCTCCAACATTCATTGCAGCCATGCTTAAACCTGTAACATGTATGTTATCAAGAAGTAAATCTTTTGACGGAAGAAGGTTTTTCTGTATATTAGCAGCGATGTTAAGCTGAGTGTTGAATTTTTCCTGCTCTATGGATTTTTGAAAATATATGCTGTTTTCTATACCAATTGAAGCTATTTTAGATAAACTTTCCAAAGTAACAAGCTTGTTGTCCACAAAAGTTTCATCCAACTGAAAATTAATTAGAATAAGCACTCCAAGATTTTCGTTTTTGGTAAATAGGGGAAGAGTAACAAGAGAATGAACAAAAATATTTTCAGGTATTTTAATATTTGTGTCTTCATTTATACGAGGTGAAAAAATAATCTCTTTTTCTTGAAAAGTTTCTTCTATTATGGAAATGCTTTTTTCTCTGTTTATAATTTGCAAAAGCTGTTCTCCTTTTACTCCCCAGCTTGTTTTCGGAATTAACTTTTCTTTTTCTGAATCGAACAAAAATATAACCCCTACGTCTCCTTCAACAATGTTTATGGCATTTTCAAGAAGCTTTGCAAGTATAACATTTAAATCAAAACTTCCGAGAAGTTCTCCTATTTCATTTAAAATGTCAAGCTGATACTGACTGTTTAAAAGTGAGCTTTGATAAAAACCGATTAGCATTCTGTTTTTATAGGCAACAATAAAATTTTTTATAATTATAGAAATTATTTCGGTATCAAAATTTGTATCGTCATGTATAAGAAGTGTATATTTAATATTACCTGTTTCAAAAGTAAGCTTTTTGAAAACAGTATGACTCTTTTCCTCTACAAAAAGCACAAAAGGCACTTCTCCATCTATTTCTATGTCAAAAAAAGTTGTTTCGTAAATACTTTCTGCATCAAGTGATGACAAAAGCACATGATACGTTAAATCCGATGTTGACAGGTTTAACAGTGTAAAATTTTTAATGTCGGTTTCTTCTTTAATGAGCTTTATAACAAAATCATTGAGGTTGAAATCATCGTTGATGTTATGAATTTGTAAAATTTTTTCCAGAAATGATGAATTCATGAAAAAATCCCTTCTCTGTCAAGTTTCTCAAACAGCTCTGCTGCTTCTTCCTTTAATGTTAAATAGCCCTTTTCTTCAATGGAAATTAAATTTTTAAAATTCTCAACAAGATTTTCTTCATTACAAGGAATTCCAATTAAGATTTTCGACAGATTGTCTGATAGAAAAACTATTTTTGAATTTGTATCTTTGGGAGAATGATGGGATGTAATAATTTTTTTGTGTAATTCGGGAAGTCTCCATTTGTCTGCAATTAATCCTCCTACATATTCGTGGGAAAAGTAAAAATATTTTTTCTCATCTTCCAATATATTGCTGTTTTCAGAAGCATTATCAAACATAATATTCTCTTTTTTTGCCATTAATCCCAAAATAATTTTTCCTATGTCGTGCAGCAACCCTCCCACAAAGAGTTCTTCACATGTTTTATCCCCTAATTTCAATAATTTTCCTATTTTTTTTGATAGAAAAGAGGTTGTAAAACTGTGCTTCCACAATAAATCTCTTTTATAACCGTATGCAAGGAAACTTCCTTTTAAAATATTACTGGCAGACGCACTGTAAACAACGCTTCTTAACGCATCAAGGCCTATATATGCGACACTTTCTGAAATTGTAGTGAATTTTCTTGACAAAGAATAGAAAGGAGAATTAACTATTTTCAAAACTTTTGCTGTGATAACCTGATCCTTTTTTATAACTTCTTCAAAATCTCTTGCATCTGAATCTTCCCTGTTAATTAGAGCCTCTATTTCCCTGATTATAGATGGGAAAGATGGTAATTTATCTATTTGAAGCAGTATTTCGTTCTTTCTTTTTTCTTGTTCTATAATTTGAGAGGCTTCTTTTTTAACTGTTTCTTGAGAAATTATTTTCAGATTAACATTTAACAATTTTTTTATTCTCAAAAAAAGTTCCTCTTTTTTAAAAGGATACACCATAAAAGCACTAACAGCATATTTTCTTGCAAGAAGGATAATATCTTTTGTGGGATTTTCGCAATATACTATTATGGGAATATTTTTTTCTTTTTCTTTTATCCATTTTACTACAAAATACGGACTCATACCTGTTAAAACAGGATTGCATATTATAAGGTCGGGTTTAATATTCTCAAAGGTTTTCTGAAATCGGGAAATTTTGGAGAAGGTCTTGATTTCAATGTCATAATTTTGAAAGAATTGTTCTATTGAGTTTAAAAGTCCTTCATTGTTATCTATTATATATACTTTCACAAGTGTATCTCCTTTAAAATATCTGTCCCTTTTTATATTGAAAAAATTATATCCTGAAGATTTTCCGCATTCAGATCATGCAATTTCATATACTTGCCGCTCATAAGCCGAGCAAGCTCCCACGAATATCCGAATGCCAAATGGTCCACTTCGGTATCAAGAAGCAAAGTTTTGACTCCTAATTTTTTAATATATAACCCATATCTTTCTGCCTGGTCAAGTGAATTTTTGCCGTCTAACGGCACATTGCCTCTTCCATCTGATACAAATAAAAGTATATAGAATCCAAACGGATTTTTTGTTTTTTCCTGCTTTAAAATATTAAAAGCAAGTTTTAATCCGTGAGCAAGCGGAGTTTTCCCACCTGTTTCAAGTTTTTCCAATCTTTTTTTAGCTATATGAACATTATTGGTAAAAGGAAGTATTAATTTTGCTTCTGTTGCTCTGAAGGTTATCATTCCCACTTTGTCTCTTTTTTGATAAGCATCTATTAATAAAGAAAAAATAAGAGTTTTAACTTTAATCATCTGCTGTTCCACACCCATTGAACCGCTTGAATCCACAAGAAAGAGAATTGTTGACGATTGTTCTTTTATTCTGAGATTTTCTTTTATGCAGTCTTTTCTAATATGAAAATTTTTACCTGTTTTTAAAGCTGAAAATTTTATTGTGGGGAGCAGAGCAATGTCAGATACTTTTCCTTCCAGCTCCTTATAGCCTGTTATTTTGCCTGTTTTATCGTTTGAATACCCGGAAATTCTTTTGCCGTGAACAGTTGATGACGATGTTTTGCCCGGAAATTTAATTTTTTTTATTTTAAAAGGTTTTCCTATATTGTATACTGTTCCTTTTATTTCTTCTGTTTCATGTTTGTTTTCAGGATTTGATTTTACTTTTTTTTTTCAGAAAATTCAAGAGCTGTTTTATTATTTTTTGAAGAAGATGAGGAATTTATTTTTTGAATGGCGGTTTCAATAATGTCATGCTCAACTTGTAATTCTTCAAAAGGATTTTTTCTCATTCTGTGAGGTAAAACCATTTTTGAAGCTTCTCTAATATGGGATTCAGTAACTTTTGTTTCCCCGTAAAACGCTGCAAGTGCTTTTGAGGTTTTTTCCATTATTATATCCGCTCTGTGACCGTCAACATTTAAATCTATTGATATTTGAGCTATTATTCTTAGCATTAAATCCGATATGGTAACTTTTTCAAGGATATTTTGAGCTGAAATTATTCTTTCTTTTAAATGAGAGTCAGATTCTTCCCACGTTTTTATAAAATTTTCAGGAGATTGTTCGAACTCTTTCCTCCTTTTTATAACTTCTATTCTTTTGTCAACATTTTTTATCCCTGAAATTTCAACGCAAAGTCCGAATCTGTCAAGAAGTTGAGGCCTTAGTTCTCCTTCTTCGGGATTCATTGTGCCTATAAGAACGAATCTGCTGGGATGAGAAAATGATATGCCTTCTCTCTCAATGTAGTTTTCTCCCATTGCAGCGGAATCAAGTATCACATCAACCAAATGGTCGCTTAAAAGATTAACTTCGTCTATGTATAAAATTCCTCTGTTTGCTTCTGCGAGAATTCCCGGCTCAAAGCTTTTTTCTCCTTCTTTTAATACCTTTTCAATGTCAATTGTTCCCACCACTCTGTCTTCCGTTGCTCCAACAGGGAGATTGACCACTTTTATTTTTCTGTATTCGAAATCTAACGCCCCTTTTTGATTATACGTTTCTTTGCATTGAAAACATAATTTGTGAATATCATCTGGAGAACAACCGAATTTACAATCTTTAACAGCTTTCTGCCTTGGAAGCAAAGCAGCAAGAGCCCTTACCGCAGTAGATTTAGCTGTGCCTTTTTCTCCGCGGATTAAAACTCCTCCAATGGTAGGGTCTATAATGTTAATAACAAGAGCTTTTTTCATTAGCTCCTGTCCCACTATAGCGGAAAAAGGGTATATATATTTCATTTTAATCCTTCTAAAATTAAATATCAAGCTTTAGATGCAATTCCCTTAATTGTTTTCTGTCAACAGATGTTGGCGCATCAGTCATTAAACAAGTAGCTTTCTGTGTCTTGGGAAATGCAATTACATCTCTAATGGAATCTGTTTCAGCAAGAAACATCATTAGTCTGTCGAATCCAAATGCAATCCCTCCGTGAGGAGGTGCTCCGTATTGAAAAGCGTCAAGAAGAAAACCGAATTTTTCTTTTGATTCTTCTTCATTGATATTTAGCAACCTGAAAATCCTTTCCTGAATATCTTTTCTGTGAATTCTAATGCTTCCTCCGCCTATTTCAACTCCGTTAAGCACAAGGTCGTATGCTTTTGCCCTAACTTTTTCCGGAGCTGTTTCAAGAAATTCGAGGTCTTGGTCAAAGGGCATTGTAAAAGGATGATGTTTTGATACATATCTTTTTTCATCTGAATCCCATTCAAAAAGAGGAAATTCAGTAACCCACGCAAAGCCGAAACTCCCTTCTTCTATTAAACCCAACTTCTTGCCAAGCTCTTTCCTCAGATGTCCCAGCGCATCATTTACCACATCTGCTGTATCTGCTCCGAAAAGCACTAAATCGCCTGTTTTAAGATTGAGCCTTTCTTTAAGTGCGTTTTTTTCATCATTGCTGAAAAATTTAACAATTGGCGATTGCCAATTGTCCTCTTGAATTTTAATCCATGCCATACCTTTTGCACCGTAAATTTTAACAAATTCCGTTAAATCGTCAAGCTCTTTCCTTGAAAAATCAGCTCCTCCCGCTACTTTTAAAGTTTTTATCACACCGTTGTTTTTTACTGCGTTTGCAAAAACCTTAAAAGATGTATTTTTAAAAATATCAGATACATTGGTTAAGAAAAGTTCAAATCTAATATCAGGAGTATCAAGTCCGTATTTGTCAATGGCTTCCTTATAAGGTATAATTTTAAATTTATCTTTGAGCTCCAACCCCTTTACTTCAAAAAAAACTTTTTTAATCATTTTTTCCGTAAGCTCAATAATATGTTCAACATCAACAAAAGAAAGCTCCATATCCACCTGAGTGAATTCAGGCTGTCTGTCCGCTCTTAAATCTTCGTCTCTGAAGCATTTTACTATTTGAAAATATCTGTCAAAACCTGAAACCATTAAAAGCTGTTTAAAAAGTTGGGGCGACTGAGGAAGCGCAAAAAATTTTCCAGGATTAACTCTGCTGGGGACAAGATAATCTCGTGCTCCTTCAGGAGTGCTTTTGGTTAAAAAAGGTGTTTCTATTTCCAAAAAATTGTGTTCTGTTAAAAATTTTCTAATTTCAAAAGCGGTTTTATGTCTCATTATCAGATTTTTCTGCATCATAGGTCGTCTCAAATCCAAATATCTGTATTTTAACCGTAGATTTTCAGATGTGTTGGTATTGTCTTCAATAAGAATAGGAGGAGTTTCTGACCTGTTGAAAACAACAGCTTTTTTAACAATTACTTCTATTTCTCCAGTTGATATTTTTGGATTAATTGTTCCTTCAGGTCTGGATTCAACTATCCCTTCAACACCTATTACAAATTCGCTTCTAAAATTTTTAGCTGCTTCATGAACATCTTTCCCTGTTTCAGGATTAAAAACAATTTGGGTTATGCCGTATCTGTCCCTTAAATCTATGAAAATGATTCCTCCGTGGTCACGCCAGTTTTCCACCCAACCGTTTAAAATAACTGTTTTTCCTATATGCTCTTTTCCCAAATCTCCGCAAGTGTATGTCCTTAACATAACGTTCCTCTCTTTTTTAAAAATATATTCGGAATGAAGCCATAAAATGTTTTTTATATTGTGTCAAGCTTAAAACTTGAAAAAATTGTGATTTTGAATTACAGAACTATTATGAAAAAAAGGAAAAAATTATCACAAATTTATATACAGGCTTTTATTATTGCCAATATTTTGATTTTCGCAGCTATTTTTTCAACATGGCTATATTTTGACATTTTCTCAATTTACCAATCAAATATAAAGGTTATTAAAGAAAATATTCTAAAAGAGAAAAAAAGCCTTTTAATAAGCGTTGTTAATAATACAATATCCTATATTCATTACAAATCCGAGTTAATAGAAAACAATCTAAGGAACAATATAAAAGATGAAACGCTGAAAGCAGTTAAAATTGCGGAAACCATTTATAAAAACAATCATAATTGCATTTCTCGCGACAGAATTAAAGAGATAATCAGAGATACAATTAGAAGTATACGCTACAATAATGGTTTGGGATATTTTTTTGCATTTGATATTAACGGAGTTGAGCAAGTTTTCGCAGACAGGCCTGAACTTGAAGGAAAAAATTTGTTAAATGTTAGAGATGCAAAAGGAAAGTATGTTTTGAAAGATATGATTAAGATTGCTACTGAAAAGGGAGAAGGATTTTACACATACTATTGGACAAAACCTAATATTAAAAGCAAAAGCCCCATTTTTAAAAAAACCGCATATATAAAATTATTTAAACCCTTTAAATGGATTATAGGAACAGGGCTTTATTATGATGATATGAAGAATAGAATAATAAGCGAGATAAAAGATTATATTAATAAATACAGATTTGGAGAAAATAGAAGTGGATATATTTTTATCATAAAAGTGCTCAGAAAAAAAGGAAAAATAACAACTGTTAGATTTTTAAACCCCAATAAAGACAATGCAAGCTTAAATAAGGTCATACCTCTTGACTTAAAAGACATTAAAGGAAAAATGTTTCATAAAGAAATAGTTGAAAAATCTTTAGAGCAGGGGAAAGGTTTTGTAACATACCATTTTAAAAAGCTGAATTCCGAATTTGTATCTGAAAAACTCACATATTTTAAATATTATCCGAAGATGCAGTGGATTATAGGAGCAGGAGTGTATATTGATGACATTCAAAAATTAATACTACAAAATAGAGAAATTTTATTACAAAAACTATGGACCAAATTAATTGTAAGTTTTTTTATTCTATTAATTGCACTATTTGTTACCTATAAAATTTTCAGAAAGTATGATTTAAAAGTAAAATATGAGTTTGCTAATATTTTAAATAATTTAAACGAAGAATTATTTATAAAAAAGTTAGATTTATCCAATATTACAATTTATGAAATATATGAAACTGCCAATATGCTTAATTCTTTGATTGAACGAATAGATGAGCAAAACAATATACTTAAAGCCTACTACAACAAACCCAACATAGCCAACTTCATTATAAATGAAAAAGGATATTTTGTTAGTGTTAACAAAGCTTTTGAAGAGATCACAGGTTACACCAATGAAGATGTGAAAAAACTTGTATTTCACCATTTTATACACCCTGACTACAAAAAAACTATTATTGAGAGAGGATTGAAGAGATTGAGTGGAGAAGATTTACCTTCATATTATGAATGTAAAATTATTACCAAAAGAAATCAGGTCAAATGGATATTGTTGTTGAATACGCATATTTACTTGAAAACAATGCATCAAAACATAATTCTTGGAACCGCGCTTGATATTACTGAAGAAAAAAATTTACTTAAAGAACTAAATGAACAGTATAATCT
>CAZLFW010000087.1:0-16991 GCA_964559045.1 uncultured bacterium | reverse complement strand
TTCCCAATCAAATTTCCAAGAGGTATTTCAGTGAGAACAATTAAGTGTAAAGGTTTTTGGCATAAAGAAAAGAAGGTTTTACTTAAAAACGTAATTTTAAAGTGGAAAAATCATTCCAACATTGAAATTTTACCGAAAAGTGTCAATGTAAGAGCTGATATTGAAGCCGATTATATAGTTCCGCCTTTTTTTGATGCCCACTCTCATCTCTTTTTAAGCGGCTCCGCATATATTCCCCAAAGAGAAAAAGAATTAAATTCTTCCCACATAGATGCTTTTAAAAGAATTGAAGAGCATATTGAGGCAAATTTAAAAGCTGGAATTTGCGGAGTCAGAGATGCGGGAGACAACATGTGGTGCGCACTGAAAAAGAGGGACAGTGTTGAAAATTTTAAAATTGCAGCATCAGGGAAAGCTGTTTTCAAAAAAAACAGATACGGTGCATTCATAGGGATTCCAGTTGAAGATAAAAAGAGCTTGATCGCGGTATTACAAGAATTGGAAAAGAAAAAAATCGATATTGTCAAAGTGTTGAATTCCGGAGTAAACTCGGTAAAAGAATTCGGGAAAGAAACTTCACCTCAATTTACCGTGAACGATTTAAATGAGATTTGTGCTTTTGCCCGTTTGAACGGTTTAAAGGTAATGGTTCATGCAAATGGAAAACAAGCAATAAAAGAAACTTTAAAATCTAATATTGATACACTTGAACACTGTTTTTTCATGGGAAAAAATAACATGATAAAAATAATAGATAAAAATATTAAAATTATTCCGACTTTTTCAGCGATGAACAATCTTATTAAAAATCCTCTGTTTAATAATAAAGAGAAAAATGTTATAAAAAAAACAGTTAAATATCATATTCAAGAGATAAAAGAGTTTCTCGAAGCTGGAGGAAAAGTTTGTCTCGGGACAGACTCTGGTTCTTTTAACGTTAAACACGGTGATTCGTTTTATCAAGAAGTTGCTTTTTTTTCGGAAAAACTAAAATTATCCATTGAAAATGTTTTAGATATAATTACAAATGATAATTATGCTGTATCAAATGTAAAAAGAAATTTTTTCCCGTTTCTTGTTAATTTGAGAAAATTTAATCTGACATCATTAATAGAAAAAAATTTTTCCATAGTAAAATTATAACGGATAAATTTTAATTTCAAATAATAACAGAAGAGAATGTAGTAGAAAGAAAATTTTGAAAATATATTGAAATTGAATTTGTGAAAGTGAATAAGTGAGAAGATTTTTAAAGGTTATAGGACGGAACGGAATAATTTTACAAGAATCAAACAGATTATTCAAAATTATTCAAAAAAATCTTGATTTTTATATTTTTTTGGTGTAACAGAGGCTCTCTTTTCTCCTTGCTCTTCTCAAAAAGGGATGAGCTAATAAACCAAAAGGAGGTCAAATGACACTATATGAGTTAATGTTTGCCTACAACGGCGAACTCACAAAGGAAGAAGTAGAAAAAGAGTTAGAGAAATTCAAAGAAATTATTGAAAAAGGCAATGGCGAACTTCTTAAAATTGATGATTTAGGTGTTAAGAAATTTGCTTATCCAATCAAAAAGAAAAATTCCGGGTATTATTTCTTAGCTTATCTTAAAGCGGAATACAGCCTTGTCAAAGAAATCAACAGAATATTCAAAATCAATGAGAATCTGTTCAGGTATATGTTTGTGAAGCTTGATCCGAAAAAATTTGAACAGAATTCCGAATAATGGACGTAAATAGGGTTTTTATTTCCGGGACTCTTACTCGTGACCCGGAATTATTATACACTATTTCCAATCAGCCGTTATTAAGGATGAACCTCATTGTGAGACAACAGCGTAGAATTAATTTTTTCGATGTGGTTGTCTATGGCAAGCTGGCGGAGTTCTGCAAAGAGAAACTTAAAAAGGATTCCAAAATACTTGTGGAAGGCAAATTAAGATTTACTCGTTACACAATAGCAAGCGGAGAAAAGAGAAGCAAAGTTGAAATAACAGGAGAAATTATACATTTAATTGAAAAGGGAGGTAGGATTGATGGCAGCTAATCCGCGATTTAAAAGATTTCCAAGAAAAAAAGTTTGTTTTTTTTGCACGCACAAAGATGTTGCAATAGATTATAAAAATGTTGATATTTTAAGACGTTTCATAACTGACAGAGGTAAAATTCTGCCGAGCAGAATTACAGGGACATGTGCAACTCATCAGAGACACCTTGCAAAAGCTATAAAAAGAGCAAGAGTAATGGCACTGTTGCCGTTTACAACTGTTAACAACTATAAAAGACATCTCTAAAATATAACTAATGATTTTGGAGCTTAAATTTATTCTTTTATGCAGTATTGCAGGAGCGATATTATATTCGTTATCGCTGACCATGCCGTTGATTGGAGGTGTGCTCAGTTTTTTTTCGCCGCTTCCTCTCGGCTACATAGGTTTAAAAAAAGACAAATACAATCTTTATGTATGTTTTTTGTTCACGGTTTTGCTTGTTTTTTTTGCAGGAGGCAAATTAGGAGTTTTTTTATACCTGCTTCAATACGGGGTCCCGTTTTTAATGTTCTTTGAATTGTATTACAGAGGTTTTGGCACAATAAACAGCATAATAATAACAATACTTTCAGTGGTAACAGGTATTGTTCTCGTAATATTGGCTTATAATTCTTTTAATGTTAGTGAAAGCATTCAAGCTGTTACAAATTTTATGAACCTTAATTTCAAAGCTGTAATGAAAAGTTATAAAACACTTGGAGTTTCCGAAAAAGAGATAAATACGCTTTCGGAAAATTTAAAAAATCTCACTTACACAATTACGAGAATAATGCCTTCGTTAATGATTATGTTTTACGGAAGTATTTTCTTTTTGAATCTGCCGATAATGGAGAGGCTTACAAAGGTAAAATTCAAAAATTTCAATTTAATTGATTTTACTTCTCCATTTCCGGTTATCTGGGGGTTTATAATATCAGGATTCGGTATTTTTCTCCTTAATAAAAGTTTTATTTGGTGGATTTTGCTTAATGTTTTTATTTCAACAAGTTTTATCTTTCTGATTCAAGGTTTCGGCGTAGTGGAGCATTGGTTCAGAAAATTGAACTATTCAAGATTAATGAAAAATTTTTTTTACGTATTAATCCTGTTTTCGCAATTTTTACTTGTTACAATTGCTATTATAGGATTATTCGACAATTGGTTTGATTTTAGAAAAATAATACAATCAGGAGGCACAGATGAAGGTAATTCTTAAAGAAGATGTAAAAGCTCTCGGAAGCATAGGAGAGATTGTTAACGTAAAAAACGGTTACGCAAGGAACTATTTAATTCCCAAAGGATTAGCCGTTAGAGCAGATGCCAAAAATCTTAAAGAATTCGAGCATCATAAAAGAATGATAGAATTCAAGCTTAACAAAATAAAAATACTTGCCGAGCAGTTAAGAGACAAAATAGAAGAAATTGAGCTTAACATTCCTCAGAAGCTTGGTAAAAGCGGCAAACTTTTCGGCTCGGTTACATCTTTGGTTCTTGAGAAAGAGCTTGAAAAAAAAGGTTTGGATATTGACAGAAAAAAGATAATGCTAAAAGAGCCCATTAAAACTCTCGGCAATTTTACAATTGACGTAAAACTGCATCCTGAAGTTATTGCAAAATTAAAAGTTAACGTTATAGCAGAGGAAGAAGAAAAAGCAAAAGAGGAAAAAGAAAAGGAAGAATAACTGGCATTATTTCTGCCAGTTATTCTTAGGCATTTTGATTATTTTATTGAATTTTTCCGAATCCGAGTTTGAATCTTCAGGATACAAGAGACTTCTGAATTCTGCTGCGTTTTTTTCTATTTCGTTTTGTGACGAGTTCAGAAGTTTATCTGCAAAATCGGAAATATTTTCAATATGTTTTTTGTTAACAAGGTAATCTTTGAGTTTCTCCGTATTTTCCAAACTTTTCTCTGCATTAATCAACTCGAGCAAAATCATAACACCCTGATGATTTCTCTCTTCTTTTCTTAATTTTGTGTTTTCGGAAATGGAACCGTATCCCATTACAAAGAGATGGTTTATCTGTCCGAGAGATATTGTCTCCCAATCATTATCGGATGTGGCTATTTTTGATATTTTCGAAAAAGGCACAACATCATCTTCAAGCATGAAAGGATTGACTTTTGATACGGTATATTTTTTTATGTAGTCGTTTTTAAACAGAAAATCCAGCATAAATTTCAATTCGTATTCATTGAACAGCTTTGCAACAAAAAGAGATTTATCAGAATAATATTCGGGAATTTTATATTTGTATCTGATTTCCTTAATCTCTTTTTTGGTAATATTTGTCTTTTCAAGAAAAAATTTCGAGCCGTCTGTAAGCGTAACATTTATTTGAAATCTCATGGCTAACCTTTTAATTGTTTTAAAGAAACTCCAAGCTCTTTGAATCTCATTTCAATGGTTCTCACACTTATTTTTAAAATTTCAGCGGTTTTTTTCTTATTATAATTATTTTTTTTCAAAGTTTCAATAATAATTTTGTTTTCAGCTTCCCTTAATGGAATATTAAAAGGAATTACAATGCCTTCTTTGCGCGAATCAGAGGAAAGCATTAAATTTAATGTGAATATATCCTCTTTTTCTATTGTTTCTTTCTTGCCGGTTAAAACTGCACGCTCTATTATATGCTTCAGTTCCCTTATATTGCCGGGAAAAGAATATTCAAGTAACAGGCTCATGGCATCTTCTGAAATCCGTTTTATGTTTTTGCCGTATTTAACGTTAAAATAACGTATAAAAATTTCGGATAAAGGCTTTATATCCTCTTTTCTTTCCCTTAAAGGAGGCAGTTTAACTTTAAAAACATTAAGTCTGAAGAACAAATCTTTTCTGAATCTGCCGTTTAAAACCATATCTTCGAGATTTTTGTTGGTTGCGGCAATTATTCTCAAATCAGACCTGAAATGTTTTTCACTCCCTATTTTTTCAATAACTCCGTCTTCAATGACTCTTAATAATTTTGCCTGAATATCGTAGTCCATTTCTGAAATTTCATCCAAAAATATTGTGCCTTTATGAGCAAGTATGAATTTCCCCCTCCTTGATTGAGTGGCACCTGTGAAACTCCCTTTTTCATAACCGAAAAGCTCAGCTTCAAGAAGCTCTTTTGGAAGAGCTGCGCAATTTACAGGTAAAAAAGGGGATTTTTTTCTTAAACTTAATTTATGTATCAGCCTTGAAACAAGCTCTTTTCCTGTGCCTGTTTCACCTTCTACGAGCACTGTGGAATCTGTTTCAGCTATGTTTTTTACAAGGTGAAGAACGTTTTTCATTGACTCTGATTCCGCCACTATTTCTATATCTGTTTCGCTTTGGGTGGATATAATGTTTTTAAGCTTTCTTGTTTCGGATATTTTTACAATATGATTTTTAAGTTCTTCGTAATTAATGGGTTTTAAAATATAGTTCGTTGCCCCGTGCTTCACCGCTTCAACGGCATTGTTAATATCTCCGAAAGCTGTCATAAGAATTACGTCAATATCGGAAAGGTTTTCTTTTATCTTTTTCAATAGTGTTAATCCGTCGAGTTCAGGCATTTTTATATCGGAAATAACAATATCAACACTGTTTTCAAATATAAATTGCAGGGCTTTCACCGGGTCGGAAAAAGGGAAAACTTCGAAATTGTCAAGTTTAAGCAACTCGGAAAGAGATTCAAGTGCCGAAATATCGTCTTCAACAATGCAGAGTTTTATATCGTTCATATTTCTTACAGTTACAATAAAAATTTCATTTGAGCAACTGAAAAATCATGATTCTTTTTTATTCTCGTTATCAGATGAATTTGAAAAATACGTTTTTATATTTTTATTGAAACTTACTACAAAAAGAAACGCGATAAAAAGAATTACCCCCAGAAGTATGAAAAACATCCTTTGATAGGGCAAGTTATAATGAATCCTCATTTGTATAAGCTTGTAAGTGGTTATTGCCCATGTGGCGGTTTCAAAAAAAAGAACCAATTGCATAATATAAAGAGAGAATTTTTTTCTTATAAAAGGAAGAATAACTGAACATAGGCAAATTACGAGAAAAATATAACTTCTCCATCTGTAAAAATGTGCCGCTGTTATTAAATGGGACAAAATAACAAATGCAAAATAAACAATTCTCACCGCTTTATCCTTTCTTTAACTTTACAATTACCATTGGTCCGTCAGGGAGTATTGCCCATGACGCATTGTTGCCGTATAATGTCAAAAGTTTTTTAACAGCACCTTCAACCGAGTCCACAGGATGAAAAAAATATTTTTTCAAAGTCTCTTTATCAACACCGTGGCTGTAAATCCATGTGGGATGTTCGGTTATTATTCTGTAAGTTTCCTGAGCACACCACTGGTCAGGAATAAAAAACTCGTTGTTCATAAGCCTTTTAAGAAAATTTTCAGGAGTATCTATCATATTAAGAACTTCAACGTATTCGGGACTTCCAAGCCCTTCAAAACACTTTGAAACTATTAAAATGGTTCCACCTTTTTTAAGAACAGGTGCGGAAACACTCATTCCTTTTACAGTTTGATAAAGGTTAATGTCAAGCGGAGCTCCGGCATTTGTGGTTAAAATAAAGTCAAGAGGCTCGTCAATGTATTTTATGCAATATTCTGATAAAAAATTGCAACCTTCAATATGTGCTTTAACAGGATGTCCTGCAAATATACCTGTAATCTCTTTGTCTGTGTTTAACGTTACGTTTACAATGAAATCAGCACCTGCTTTTTCCATTATTTCTATACCCGCTTCATGAAAAGGATTGCCATCGAGAATTCCGTATGCTGTGTTTTCATGGGCAACCATTTCCGGTCCGTGCATATATTCAAGTGTTTTTATGGATGACACTCCGGGAAGAATAGATTTTCTTCCACCTGAAAACCCCGCCCATAAATGAGGTTCTATAAATCCGGTAAGAATTTTCAAATCAGCATCCAGATAATGCTTGTTAATGTAAACAGGGACTTTGCCATTGCCTATATATCCGGTTAACCCCATATCATTGTCATTTTTTGACAAATGATTTACTATTTCGTATGTTTCAGCTATCTCTTTTCCCACAAGACGAACAAGCTCTTCACCTTTGTTGGGTCTGTGAATCCCGGTTGCAATTAATATTGTAATGTTTTCTCTCTTTATCCCCGCATTTTCAATTGTTTTTAAAATAGGCGGCAAAATTGTTTCATTAGGCACGGGCCTTGTAATGTCACTTATTACCACTACTGCGTTTTTTCTGTCCTTCGCAATATCGGAAAGAGGTTTGCTGTCAATTGGTGCTGCCAACATTTCGTAGATTTTTTTTAAAGGCTCCTTTACTACGGAAGGTTCGTCAGGAGTTATGAGACCTTTGAAATTGGGAGTTTCCGGCAAATTAACGGTAAGCCCTTCATATCCGTATTTTAAATTGACGTTCATAGGTTACCTCCTTAAAATTGCTGCGAATTAATGATGATAACTTTCTCCGTTTAATATGGAAAGAATTCTGTAAACCTGCTCCAATAAAATCAGTCTAACCATTTGATGATTAAATGTTAATTTTGAAAGTTTCCACGTTAAATCGGCATTTTTAAGCAAATTTTCGTTAAATCCGTAAGCACCTCCAATGATGAAATCAAAATTGGAATTACCTGAAAAAAGTAATTTGCCGAAATAATCTGAAAAACTTTCGGTGGAAAATTCTTTCCCTTTTAAATGGAGAAAAATTTTAACCGAATTTTTTCTTAGTAATTTTAAAATATCCGCAGCTTCTTTTTCAATTGCATTGGAAACATTTCCCGAATATTTGGATTTTATCTCGAAAATCTCAATATTGCCGTATTTGCGTAATATTTTTAGATATTTGTCAGTACCTTCAATAATATATTTCTCTTTGCATTTACCTGTAAATATGAATCTTAAATTAACTTTCAAATCCGAGACTCTTTAAATCAACTGTTTCCGCTTCAAACCACAGCCCTTCAATGTCGTAAAATTCTCTTATACTCTCTTCAAAAATGTGAACAATAACTTCTCCGTAATCGAGAAGTATCCATTTGGCTTCTTTGTAACCTTCTTCTCCAAACAGGGAAAAACCTGATTTTTTGCATTCCTCTTTCACCCCGTCGGCAACAGCTTGAACATGCTTGTTTGAAGTTCCGCTAACTATTACGAAAAAGTTGGTAAATGTTTGAAACTTGTTAAGATCGAGGATTACAATGTTATTCCCCTTTTTTTCCAATATTCCGTGAACAGTTTGTTTTAAAATGTTATTCACTGCGACTCCTTTTCAGTGTATAATTTTTTTTTAACAATATAATTCAAACACTTCTGAGGCAAAAAATATTTAACCGATTCTTTTTTGGAAATCAAGTCCCTTATCATTGAGGATGATATGTCAAACCGAGTAACATTAATGAAAAAAACTTTTTTGCCGAAATCGTTTGTCAGGTAATTTCCTTTTTTTTCATACCCCAATTTAGCTGTAAATTCGTTGTCGCATTTAAAATTTTCTCTTAACATAACGATAATGTCAACAAGTGCCGATATCTTTTCATATTTAAACCAAGTATCGAATTCGGCAAATGCGTCGCTTCCCATTATAAAGAAAATTTCGTCATCCGGATATTTTTTTTTGAAATATTTAATTGTATCAAAAGAGTAAGAAGGTTTCTTCCTCCTCATTTCAATTGACGAAGCGAAAAAGAAAGGGTTATCCTTAACAGCATATTTCAGAATAGAATATCTCTCCTTTGCGGAGACAAGGTTGTTTTCCCTTTTGTGAGGCGGAATATTAGCAAGCACAAAATATATTCGGTGAAGTGAAAATTGCATCCTGATTTCTTCAACAGGTCTTAAATGACCGAAATGAATAGGGTTAAACGTCCCTCCGAAAATGCCTATCCTCAAAATCTATCCTCTAATGTGACCTTTTCCGAAAATAATGAATTTTGTTGTTGTTAATTCTTCAAGTCCCATTGGACCGAAAGCGTGAAGTTTGGTAGTGCTTATGCCTATTTCCGCGCCAAGTCCCAACTCTCCTCCGTCGTTAAACCTTGTGGAAGCATTTACAAACACAGCGGAAGAGTTTATTTCTTCAAGAAATTTCATTGAATTTTCATAATCACACGTAATAATTGATTCGGTGTGATTTGAGCCGTATTTTTGTATATGCTCAATTGCATCGTCAATATTTTCCACAATTTTAACGGAAATAACCAAGTCAAGGTATTCTGTATCCCAATCTTCTTCAGTTGCACTTTCCAATTCGGGCAATATTTTCCTGCAATTTTCACAACCTCTCACTGTAACGCCCGCTTTTTTAAAATCTTCTGCAATTTTAGGAAGAAACTCTTGTGCCACCAACCTATGAATCAAAAGAGTTTCAAGTGCATTGCACACTCCCGGTCTTTGTGCTTTGGAATTTATTATTATATCGGAAGCTGTCCTGTAATCGCCGTATTTTTCATCAACAAAAATATGGCAAACACCTTTGTAGTGCTTTATCACGGGAATAGTGGAATTTTCAACAACCGCTCTTATTAAACCTTCTTTCCCTCTCGGGATAATCAGGTCAATGTATTCGTCAAGCTTTAATATGTTTTGAACCGCATCCCTGTCTGTTGTGGGGAAAACCTGAACAGCTTCTCTCGGCAAACCTGATTGCTCAAGTGCATCCTGAATAACAGATGCAAGAGCCATGTTGGAATGAAAAGCTTCGGAACCGCCCCTCAATACAACACAGTTGCCGGATTTTAAACATAAAGCACCTGCATCCACAACAACATTGGGTCTTGATTCGAAAATCATACATATTACACCGAGAGGAATTCTTTTCTTACCCACAACAAGTCCGTTGGGGCGTTTCCACATTTTGACAACTTCACCAACAGGGTCCGGCAATGCGATAATATCTGCAACTCCCTTAATCATTGAATCTATAACTTTATCAGATAAAGTAAGCCTGTCTATCATTGCATTTGAAAGAGAGTTCGCAACAGCTTTTTCAATATCCTTTTTATTTTCGCCTTTGATAAAGTCTCTTTTTTTATCCAACAGCTCAACTATACATTGAAGAGCCCTGTTTTTATCGCTTGTGGATAATTTTCCCAGTTTGAAACTTGCGTTTTTCGCTTTTTTGGCAATGTCCAATATTGATTCGGCCATAATATCCCTCCGATTGTTTATGCAATGTATTTTTCAAAATACCAGTTTATACCGTTTTTTTCAAGCACTAAACTACTGTTTCTTTTTTCTGTAATACAGATAAATTATGAAACAGACAATTAAAACAAGTATTAAAGTAATATGATGCAAATCGCTTTTAATAACAGCTTCGTTTTCTCCGATAAAATAACCGAGTGCAGTTAAGATAATCACCCAAATGCCCGCTCCAAGAGCGGTAAACAGCACAAATACCGTAATATTCATTTTTGCAAGGCCTGCGGGAAGCGATATGTATTGTCTAATGCCGGGTATTAACCTTCCGCTAAACGTTGAAATATGTCCGTGATTTTCAAAAAAAGTCTCAAGTTTTTTCAGCTTTTCTTCTTTTATGATTTTTAACAATCCTGCTCTTCCGAATTTAAGGGCAATGTAATAATTAAACACCGCTCCTGCAACCGAACCGAGAATCCCCATGAAAACAGCCATGAAAAAGTTCATATCTCCTTTTTGAGCAAGGTATCCCGCTGGAATCATCACAACTTCACTGGGAAACGGAAAAAAAGAGCTTTCAAGAAACATCATTGCAAAAATACCTAAATATCCGAGACTTCCAACAGTGGCAACTATGAATTTGACAATAGGCTCCATAATATTTAAATCCTTTTTTCAAAAATTCTGTAAATTTTATAAATTTCTCCGCTAAGTTTTAAAAGTGCATTGTTCATCTTTTTGTTATCTTCAAGTATCCACGAACATTCACCGAACCTTATCCCCTTTTTGAAAGCTTTTTCAACAACATCGGTTATAAGCACATAATCCAAACCTTTGTTTCTGTATTTTCCTACAACTCCGAGGGTTATGATCCTCAATGTTTTTATATTTTTACGCTGTGTTAAAAATTTTACTATTCCAAAAGGAAATATTTTGCCTTTCATATCTATTAAAATCTCGTTAATGTCGGGTAGGGCAACAATAAATCCCACGGGTTCACCGTTAACTTCTGCAACAAGTATAAGGTCCCTGTCCGCAACATATTTAAGCAGCCCGGAAGAATGATAAAACTCTTCCTCGTTCATCGGGACAAATCCCCAATTTTTTTCCCACGCATTATTATAAATAAAAAAAAGGATTTTAAGCTCTTTCTTGAATTTTTTAAAGTCAAGAGTTCTTATGTTTACCTTGTAACGTTTTTTCAAAGTTGCGGATGCTTTTCTCAGCTTCTCCATGTTAAATTTATCTCTGTCAAGCATAAATGCGTATAAATCCTTTGCCTTTTGAAATCCGTTGTTTTCCAAAAGCTCTTTGTAATAAGGATAATTGTAAGTCATCATTACCTTGGGAGGTGAGTCAAAACCTTTTACAAGAACACCGCATTCGTCGTTTGTTGAAAAGTTAAAGGGTCCCCTTATAATCTCCATGCCTTCTGATTTAACGAAATTTTCAGCAGCTTCAAGAAGCATTCTCGCTGCTTCGACATTGTCAATTGAATCGAAATTACCGAAAAAACCGGCTTTTTCATTGTGAAACTCATTGTGGGCATAGTTTATTATTCCTGAAATCCTTCCTATTATTTCATTTTGATTATACAGAAGGAAATTTTTTACTTTTGCATGTTTGAAAAAAGGATTAAGCTTGGGATTAAAAAAAAGAAGACGTTCGAGAAATATGTGCGGAACATAATTTTTATCTTGTTTGTAAAGGGTAAGAGGATACTTTATAAACCGCTTCAGCAGCTTTTTGTCCGTAACTTCGACTACTTTATATTTCAATTACAATACACCGAGTTTTTTTCCTATTAGTTTCAGCTTGTCAAGGGCATAATAAATCTGGTTATCCGTATGTGTCGCCATAAGGCTCAATCTAATGAGAGACCTGTTCGGAGGAACAGCAGGAGGTGCCGCAGGATTTACAAAAACACCTTCTTCTTCAAGCATTCTGCACATTAGAAAAGTCTTTTCCATTTCACCTACAATTATCGGAATAATCGGTGTCTCAGTATCTCCAAGGTCAAACCCTATATCTTCAAGCCCGGTTTTCATTAATTTGGTGTTACTCCAAAGCTTTTCTATTCTTTCAGGCTCTTCGAGAATTATTTTAACGGCTTCAAGAGCTGCCGCTGCCGAAGCCGGTGGCATACTTGCACTGAAAATATGAGCTCTTGAATTATGTTTGAGAAAATGTATCACATCCTTTGTCCCTGCAATGAACCCTCCAACTGAAGCGAGAGATTTGCTGAAAGTGCCCATGATAAGGTCAACTTTGTCAACAACATTAAAATGGGAAGCAGTGCCGTCTCCCCTTTTGCCGAGCACGCCGAGGCTGTGTGCATCGTCAACCATAAGCATTGCCCCGTATTTCTCGCAAAGCTCTGCTATTTGCGATAATTTGGCTATATCGCCTTCCATTGAAAAAACACCGTCTGTAACAAGTAATATGCCGCTGTTTTCATACGGTAAATTTTTTAATTTTTTCTCCAAATCCTCCATGTCGTTGTGAGCGTATCTAATCATTCTTGCAGAGGATAGAAAACATCCGTCTACAATTGACGCATGATTGAATTTATCCGAAAGTATATAATCTCCCTTTTTCACAATAGTGGAGAGAACACCTTGATTAACCATAAAACCTGTGGAGTAAAGAAGGGCAGCTTCTTTGCCTACGAAATCGGCAAGAGCGTTTTCCAGTTCCACGTGCAGGTCAAGGGTGCCGTTAAGAAATCTTGAGCCTCCGCATCCTGTGCCGTATTTTTTCAGAGCTGCTGCAGAAGCTTCTTTTACTCGCGGATGATATGTGAGCCCTAGATAACTGTTGGAGCCGAACATGAGAATTTTTCCGGCTGTTCTATTTTTAAGAAAAACTTCAGTGTGTTGTTCGGTAACAATCTCTCTGAAATACGGATACAAACCGTTTTTCTGTAAATTTTTGGCTATTGTAAAACCTTCTATTCTATCAAATATTGTTTTATTTTTCATATTATTCTCTTAACACAAGTTTTTCACATATTCAACAAATTTATTTGAATTTTGCCAATCTTTTTTCATTAAAAGCGTTTATCGCCTCAATCATGTCAAATGATTTGGTGCAGTTTATTATACCTTCTTTTTCGGTTTCTATATATTTTTCAAAATTCATCGACTCTCCTTCAATGAATAATTTTTTTGTAAGAACATTTGCATAATGAGGTCCAGCAGCTATTTTATCAAAAAATTTTTTAACATATCTCTCAGCTTCATCCTCTTTTACAACTTTGCTTAAAATACCCCAGTTATAAGCTTCTTGTGCCGAAATTTTTTCATTGCTCAGAAAAAACCACATGGTTCTCGGCAGTCCGGCATTTTTTAAAACAACATAACTGGAGCCTCCGTCAGGAGTTGTGGCAAGCCCGTTGTATCCACCCACAAATTCCGCGCTTTCCGCTGCAATGCTTATGTCGGTATTTAATGCAAGAGACAGTCCTACTCCTGCGCATATCCCTTTGATAAAGCTTATGAAAATTTTGTCGCACTTTTTCATCATTAAAATTGTGCTGTTAAGATAAAGAATTAAGTCTTCCACCATTTCCGTAAAATTACCTGCATCAACTCCTTCTTTAAACTGTTTCACATCACCTCCGGCGGAAAACGACTTGCCTTCGGCTTTTATCAGAACAACACGAATATCTTTGTCCCATTTTATGATTTTCATTGCATTGTATAGGTCGGTTGCAAGCTCTTTTCCGTAAGAGTTGTAAGAATCGGGATTGTTAAATGTAATTATCGCTTTTCTCCCCTGTTTTTCAAAAGCAATTCTTTGAAAGTCCATTAACAAGCTCCTTTGAATATTTATTGCGTAAAATAGAAAGTCAATTTAACATTTTTAAAAATTGAAAACAACAAATTTTTTATTAATCCATCCATCGGTTCCGTCAGTGAGACGCACATGAACAAAGTTGTCTTTTATCTCCGTAACAAATATTTTGGTTCCGTCGTTTATCTCTGCCACAGTGTTTGCACTCTCGTTAAAATCGTCCTTGAGGCTTACCTTGTTTGCAACAACATAACCTTTTTTAAGAATATTATAATTGTAATACTGCCATGAGAAAGTAAGGAGAAAATAGAGAAAAACAACAGAGGCTATATACAAAACTCTGAAAATGATTCTTCTTGTTTTTACCTTATATATAAACATTTTGCCTACAAGTGCCAACAGCAGAATATAAAAGAACAACAAACATAAATAAAAATTTGTTTTTAAAGAAAGAATATTGGAAACAAAAAAAGCTCCGTTTAAATATTTGTATACTGTTTTATCCTGTAACTCATCTTTAACTCTGCTTTTGGCAATTTGGAGGTTTTTGTTCAAATCTCTGTCAAGAGGGATAAAAAACTTAGCTTTTTCCAACCAAAAAAGGGAATAACCTATCTTGTGCTGTTTGAGATAAATTGTCCCTATATTGTAAAATAGGTTGCCGTTTGCAAAATTTTTTTTGCAAAGGTTTTTATACTGGGATATTGCAGCTTTGTAATTGTGTTTTTCATAAAGTTTGTTCGCTTTTTCCAGTATTGCCCAATTAGCAGTGCTACTGCAGAAAGAATTTGCAATAAAAATATTCAGCATAAAAAATATTGAAAAAATCTTAACAATAACATTCATTTTCTTCCTCTACAATTTACCGTCTATTTTATTTGTAATTTCAAGTAAAAGCTTTTTAAGCTCATCTGTATTCAAACTTTTTAATCCGGCAAACTGCGCCTTTTCAATCTCGGAAAACAGCGAATTCAGCTTTTCCATACTTTCCTGCTCCAAACCTTTTTCTTTTAAAATTTCCGAAATCTCTTTAAATGTCAAAAATTTGTTGAAATTTTCCGTTTTGTTGGCAAAATATTCTCTCAATACGTTTGCAATTTTTTCAACTGAATCTGCTGAAGAGAGTTCTTTTTTCAGCTTGCTGTATGCGGAATTTTTCAAAATCTTTTTGTAATTTACCTTTTTAAGCAGGTAAAAATATTTAAACAGCATTAAAATAAAATATAAAACCAGCGGAAAACCGAAAAAGAAAAAAACTTTTTTTAAATTTAAAATAACATTTTCGTTTTTCAATTCAACAGGTTTGATTGTGGATATATCCTCTCCTTTTTTCACAACAACCTTTTCTTTGTTTTTACTCTCAACAACTTTCAAGTTATCTTTGTCATCGGGAAAAACCTTCAGAGCAATTGCAGGCAAAACAAAATCTTCATATTTTCCTGAAACAGGATTGTAAAAAGAAATGGGTATACCAGGTATTTCAAAGTTTCCCGCTTTTTCCGGAATAATTGCTATTTTTTCAATTTTTTCGCTGTAAACAGTGCTGCCTCTCCTTTTAATCTTTACCGAAGGTTTGTCAGGATAATATTTTAATCCTTTTGTTTCAGGGAGTTTTAAGTTTTCGGAAAGGTTCAGGTTGCCGTAGCCGAATACTTTCAAAGTAACGGTAAAGCTTTGTCCCACTTTTGTTTCATTTACATTGGAAGCGTATGAAAAATCATAATCTCCCACTGCATAAACGTTTTTCTCAAGAGGCAGAACTTTAATTGAAATTGCATTGCTCGGTATTGAGATTCTTTTGGAATCACCTCCTACAAAAGGATTTTTAAAAAAAGAATCAAGAGGATTTCCCGAAAGCACAACATCGCCGTTTAAAATAAAAGGCTCTATGGTTAATGTCCCTGTTTCTGTCGGAAATAAAGCGTATTTCAGCTCAGAAACATAATACTTCCTTCCGTTTTTAACCTCTTCATAATCTTTTGCATCTCCCAATTTATATACGACAAACTCGTTCATTTCAGGTGGTTTTATGGACATGTTAAAAATGTTGACTCTTCTGAAAATTTTAATGGAAAGATTAATCTCCTCATTGAGCTTTGCTTCTTTTTTATCTGCGGTAACTTCAATGAAAAGGTTCGAGTATTTCTTTTTGTTAATATTGTTTGAATTGTTTTCAACAATTATATTGATTTTGTTGCTTTTGTATTTTTTATTTTTACTTGCAACAATTGCAGGTCCTACTTCAAAAGAGCCGCTTTTTCTCGGAGTAATGGCATAATTGAAAATTTTTTCAGATTTGTAGACACCGTTAATTATGGAAATATTGCTTGACGTTCCTATGAAATTAACTTCAAAATTTTCAAAGTTGAGCAGCTCGGGAGGAGAAGAAGCTTTTATGTTTGCCACTGTAACGGATAATCTTGTGGTTTGTCCCACAACAAGGTGAGTATCGTCAACGGATAACAACACGTTCTCAGACGCATACACGTTGCACAAAACCGATAAAATAAAAATTATGCCAAAAAAACTTTTTTTTAACATTTACCAATCCTTTTCAGGTTTTGGAATTTTAGAGCCGAATCTTTTTTTTATGGATTCTTTTAACAGTTTTTTGTCATCACTGTAAAGATTTAAAATTTTACCGTCTATTTTTTTCATTTTTTTCTTATTGTTTTCAGAGGGAGAACGATTCTTTTTCTCCGCATTTTTTCGCCTTCTCTCGTTGCGCTTGTTATTGCTTTTTTGCTTCTTGTTGTTTTTATTATCCTTATTTTGATTTTTTTTCTTTTTATCGTTGCTGTTGTTACTTTTTTTCTTATTGTTCCGAGTTTTATTTTTAAGTTGTTTTAAAATGATTTCATAATTTATTCTTGCCTCTTGGTCGTCAGGATTAATTTGCAGTGCTTTTTTAAAAAAAGAAAGAGCTTCTTTGAGTTTCTTTTTTTGAAAGCTTATAACCCCGAGATTATACAGTGATTTTTCTTTTAAATCATTGTCATGTGCAGAGTTTAAAACATTGTAAAACAACGAACTTGCAT
>CAZLFW010000086.1:0-4180 GCA_964559045.1 uncultured bacterium | reverse complement strand
TTGAATCTTGCAACTTCAACATTAAAAGCAGGCACAGTTGTGCCATTTCGTGAAGCTGTAAAAAAATATGAATAAAACGCTCTCCTGAAAGGGGTATAGTAAACTTTTTTATTTGATGGAGTTATATTGCCGTCAGTTGGAGAGTCTGAGGATGCATAGTCACTGTAAATTCTCCTTGTGTCTCTGTCAAAAGATGTTCCAAGTAAAACAAATTCACCACTTTCATTAATATTTTTGCCACCTGTAAGAACTTTTTTGGAAATATCTGTCCTTCTCATAGTCCACCAGTTTAACCAGTTTCCAGAAAAACATCTTACACTGCAGCTACTCGCGAGACAAGCTGCTCTCTCGGTAATATCTGTGGAAGGGTCATCAACAACATTTCCCGATTCATAGAAGTAGTGTTTGGAATTATCGTATTTATAACATTTGTCAGGATTAAAAATTCCGTAATATTTTTTACTCTCATCAAAGCCTGTCCATGTTAATGTATGAGAACATCTGTAGCCTCTAACTTCGTGATATGCAAATTCATTCATACTACCAGAGTTATCAAGTATAAATAAGACGTTAGGGTCAACAGAAGTGAGGACAAAAGGAGGTGTATAGCAATAATTTCCCATTGAAGTTGCGGAATAAACAATAGTTGAGAAAAAAAAGAAAAATAACAGAGGGAAAAAATATTTTAAAGGGTTCCTTAAATTTTTATCAATCATACTTGGCACCCCCTTTAAAATTTTGAAGAAAATTCAGGTAAAGAAAAAAATTTTTTCTCTTTTCATAACATTACATTTTTAAAATTTTGCAATGAATGCTCATTCTATTTATTTAAATAAAATATTTATAAAAATAAGTATGTAATCAAAATTACAATTACCCTAATTTTTCCCAATCTTTTAAAAATCTTTCTATTCCTATGTCAGTTAAAGGATGTTTTACAAACTGCATTAACACTTTGAAAGGTATAGTTGAAATATCAGCACCTATTTGTGCAGCTTCAAGAACATGCAAAGGATTTCTCACACTAGCAACAATCACCTCGGTATCAAAAGCGTAATTGAAATAAATATCCATAATTTGTCTTACAAGCTTCATACCGTTGTGAGATATATCGTCAAGCCTTCCCACAAAAGGGCTCACAAAGGTTGCGCCTGCTTTAGCTGCAAGTAATGCCTGAAGGGGAGAAAAAACAAGAGTAACATTGGTTTTAATTCCTTCTGCGGATAAAGTTTTAACAGACTTTATACCATCTTCAGTCATTGGAATTTTAACAACCACATTTTCGGCAATTTCCGATAATTCCCTTGCCTCTTTAATCATTCCCTCATACTTGAGAGAGATAACCTCAGCACTAACAGGACCTTCAACAGTATTACAAATTTCTTTTATTAACTGTTTAAAATCTTTACCTTCTTTTGCAACAAGGGAAGGATTTGTGGTAACACCATCTACCAAACCGTAATCTCCTGCTTTTTTTATTTCATCAATATTTGCAGTATCAATAAAAAATTTCATAATTTTCCTCCTTAATTTATTTTTTTGATTTCAGCCAAATCCTCTTCAGGCAAATCAAACAAAAGCTTTTCAATTGTTTTATTCAGAATCGGATGAACAAATTCTTTCTCTATTTCCGCAAAAGGAAGCAACACAAAAGCCCGTTCCGAAACAAGAGGATGAGGCACTTTTAATTCCGGTTCATCTATCTTATCATTATCATAAAACAAAATATCCACATCAATAACTCTAGGACCCCATTTGAAAGTTTTTTTCCTGCCCACAGACTTTTCAATTTCTTGCGTAACTTTCAACAAATCATAAATACTCAAATCGGTTTCAATTTTTAAAACACAATTCAGAAAAGGCTCTTGCTCTTTAAATCCTACTGGAGGTGTTTTGTAAAAAGAGGAACATTTAATAAGTTTTATATGCTTATGCCTGGAAATCTTAGCAACTGTTTTTAATAGATTCTCTTTTTTATCACCTATATTACTACCAAGTCCGAGAAAAACAAAGCTCATAATTTATAGTTATAGGTTATTTTTCTTCTTTGTCATCAGCCTCTTCTTTTTTAGGCGTAACGTCAATTTCATCTTCACCTTTTGTGGCTTTTTTAAAGTTTTTAATTCCTTTTCCAAGCCCCGAGCCTATCTCGGGTAATTTGCCCGCACCAAAAATAACTAAAACAATAACCAAAATAATCAATAACTCAGGCAATCCAATACCAAACATAATTAATCCCCCTAAGGTTAAATTGGCGGAAGCGTATGGGAATCGAACCCATCTTCCCCCTTTCGAAGGAACACTGGATTTGAAGTCCAGGCTGACCACCAGAGCCAGATACGCTTCCATTTCAGCTTTTACACCAATTTTAAAAAAATTACAATAATAAGTTTTTCATAAAAGAATTGATATGGAACAGTTATTGCAATTGAGTAAACAAACGAATTTTTTTCCGTTATCATGGTTATTAAATTTGATAATAGAATTACTTTGTGATATACTGAAAAAAAACTGCGGAGAAAGAGATGCCTTTGAATAGATTGTATCTTAAACCCCACCATAACTATGTTGCTTTTTTCCTTACACTTGCATGTAATTTAAAATGTCCTTATTGCATAAATGCTCACGGTGAAAACAGTAATGTAAGAAACGTTCCAAAACAATTAACAGGAGAAGAATGGATAAAAGCGGCAAACAGATTGGTTTTAAGAGATGACTTGCCGCTTACCCTGCAAGGAGGAGAGCCAACGCTTCATAAAGATTTTTTTAAAATAGTAAATGAAGTTAAGCCTGAAATAAAAATGGACTTGTTGACAAACCTAATGTTTGACGTTGACAAATTCATCAAACATGTTCCTGTTTGGAGGTTCACCAGAGAAGCTCCTTACGCTTCCATAAGAGTTAGCTATCATCCGGGACAAAACAATATTAACGATTTGATAAAAAAAACCTTCAAATTACAGGATGCCGGTTTCAGAATAGGTTTATATTCTGTGGAACATCCTGACCCAAAAATTAAAGGACATATATTGGAAACACAAAAAATGTGTATAAATATGGGGCTGGATTTCAGACTTAAAGAGTTTCTCGGTGATTATAACGGGAAATTGTTCGGCACATTCAAATATCAAAACTGTGTTAACGGTAAATCTTTAAAAAAATGCAAATGCAGAACAACCGAATTGATTGTTGATCCTTCGGGAAATGTTTATAAATGCCATTCCGATTTATACAATCACAGGAACCCCATAGCACACATTTTAGACCAAGACTTTACCACTGAAGAGATTGACAAGTTTAGAGAGTGCAATTATTTCGGAGATTGCAATCCTTGCGACGTAAAAGTAAAGACAAACAGATTTCAGATTTTCGGACACACAAGCGTTGAAATTGTGGATATTTCCAATTAACATAAAAACAGCAGAGTTAACTTGGTTGAAAAAAAAACATTTTTATGGTAGATTTTTAAAATGATTTTTAAAAATTTTAAAAACACAGCCCTGAATATCAGAAAAAAGATAATCAATATTGCTACCATGTCTGGTTCTCCCCATGTGGGCACTTGTCTCTCTTGCGTTGACATTCTCACATCACTTTATTTTTACAAATTAAACTTCGAATATTGGGATAACAGGGATATATTTATTTTAAGCAAAGGACACGGAGCAATGGCACTTTATTGCACATTAAATGAAAAAGGTTTTCTTTCAGATGACGAGCTTTTAGGTTATTACCAAAATAATGGGACTTTACCTGCTCATCTTGACCGTATTACTTCAAAATATATTGAAGCATCAGCAGGATCCCTTGGGCATGGATTTAATATAGGTCTTGGTTGGGCGTACGGGTTTAAAGTTCAAGGTTCAATGCTCAATGTTGAAAATGCTGAGAATAGAAAAAGGGAAGTATTTGCATTAATTGGTGATGGTGAAACTCAGGAAGGTAGCATCTGGGAAGGAGCCATGTTTGCGGCAAAATTGGGACTGAATAATTTTACTGCAATTATTGATAGAAATGATCTCCAAGGATATGGAAGACCTTCAGAAATCTGTTATTTTGAGCCTCTTGAAGATAAATGGAGAAGTTTTGGCTGGAATGTTTTTAGGGTAAATGGACATAACTTTGAGGAATTAATATCTGCTCTTGATGAGCCTCATAATGATAGACCTAAAATAATTAT
>CAZLFW010000085.1:0-6217 GCA_964559045.1 uncultured bacterium | reverse complement strand
ATAAATAAAAGCCTTCAAGGTAAAAATAGAATGTAATTGTTAATATTTAGTGTTTTTTAATAACTTAATTAGAAAATTTTTCAATATTTTTTAAAGGTATTTTGGTTATTTTGCCTGAGCCTGTTTTAGGCAGACTTTCAATAAATTCAACGTATTTGGGGGCTTTGTAAGAAGCTATTTTGCTTTTTACAAAGTCTATTATTTCTTTTTCAGTTGCATTAAAGCCTTGTTTCAGCACAATAAAAGCTTTTACAGCTTCTCCCCATTTTTCATGCGGCACACCTATGACAGCAACTTCAAGAACAGCGGGATGCTCGTAAATTACATATTCAACTTCCGTTGAATAAACGTTTTCTCCGCCTGTAACAATCATATCTTTTTTTCTGTCAACAATATTCACATATCCTTCAGAATCAATGTTTGCCAAATCACCTGTTTTTAGCCAGCCTTGTTCGGTAAATGCAGCTTCCGTTGCTTCCTTGTTTTTCCAATATCCCGGAGTAACAATGTCTCCTTTTACTATTATTTCACCTACTTCTTTTCCGTTAGGAACAACATCTGTTCCGTCTTCTCTAACAACTCTCAAGCTTACACCGAGAAATTCCCTGCCTGTTTTGGATTTGAAATTCAACTGCTCTTCTTTTGATAATCGTAGCAGGCGGGATTTTAATATTGATACGGTTAAATACGGGCTTGTTTCCGTCATCCCGTAAGTTTGAATATAGTCGCAACCGAAAATTTCAATTATTTTTTTTACAAGTTCGGGAGCAATAGGAGCTCCGCCGCTTAGAATAACTCTCAAGCTTGACATATTGAATTCTTTTATTTTTTCAAAATTAATCAGCATGTTTAACATTGTGGGAATCATGTTGCTAATGGTTACGTTTTCTTTTTCAATGAGCGACAAAACCCTTTCTTCCTTAAAATCGTTAACCATGGTATGTTTTGCCCCAACTGCTGTGAATGCAAAAACAGCCCATGCATCTGCAAGATGAAACATTGGAGCAGCATGAAGCCAATTATCGTTTTCTGAAATTTTAAATTCGGCAATTGCACAGACAGCGTGAGTTGTAACATTTTTATGTGTAAGCATTACACCTTTGGGTTTGCCTGTTGTCCCGCTTGTATAGTATAAATGGGCAACATCAGAATCATCTGTTGCAACAGGTGTAAAATCGGAAGAGTCAGTTTCTTTGTAAATTGTTTCAATATATTCGCCTTTCAATGATTTAGGGATATTTTTATCTGTCCATAAAATATCTTTTAAAATCGGTTTAAGAGGTTCCATTTGTTTAAGATAACGCTGATTTGCTATTAAAAGTTTTGAGCCTGAATTTTCCAAAATGAATTTTATCTCGTTTGACGAAAGCCTTACATTGACCGAGTTTAATATTAGTCCGCACATTGATGCTGCAAAATAAGCTTCAATGTAGTAGTGGCAGTTAAAATGAATAATTGATATTACATCTCCCTTTTTCAAACCTTTTGATTGGAAAAAAGATGCAAGTTTTTCGGCTCTTTCAAACAGCTCACTATAATTTATACGAATATCACCGCAAATAGCCGCTTCGTTTTCTCCGAAAAGTTTACTTGCCTTTATGAGAAAATCGTGAATCAACATACAACATACCTCCTGAAAATGTAAAACTGTTTTAAGTCTTTTGGAATCTTTTTTTCAAATATATAAAAGTGCCGGGAATAAGCACTGCTATGTCAAAATAAATATGAGGGTAAAACAACAGAACCCCGCATACGGTTAAGATATATCTTTCCGGTTTTGACAGATTTGTTCTTAAAAAACCTGTTGAACCTGCTGTGAGGAAAATAATTGCAATAACCGTTAAAGCGAATCTCAAAGCTATCATACCTACGGCAAATAAGCCGTGATAGTTTTCCAATACAGGTATGATAAGGGTCCCTGTTCCGAAATAAGAGCATATAAAAGATAAGCCTATCAGATATTTGGGAAGCGCAACAAGAGCCGAATATATTCCTGTTTCAATAGGATTTGTTTCAAAAACAGATGATGCGGCATAAACGGATAATCCCACTGGAGGTGTCACTTCAGCAAGAACCGCATAATAAAAAAGGAACATGTGCGTAGCAAGAAGTGCTGCATTTTCGGGAATTCCCGAAGCCATTGCAAGTTTTTGTATTGCAGGCGCAGTTAGAGCTGATGTTAAAACGTATGTTGCAACAGGAGGAACTCCCATTCCGAGTATAAGGCTGAAAACAGCGGTAAATATAAGAGCAAAGAAAAGATGACCGTGAGAAACAACAGTTAGAAATTGCGAGAATTTTGAAGCAAGACCTGTTGTAACCATCATGGTCATAACTATATTGGCACATACCACGGCAACACCTATGTGTATAAGGCTTTCGAAACCTTTTGCAAATCCTGTGAATACGTTTTTTACCGGCGGTTTCATTTCAGGGGCAAGATATGCAATTATTATGAAGGAAAATATTGCGAGAACAACAGAAATGTTAACTGCAAATCCTCTGTATATGAGAAATATAATCAAGATTATGGGAAGAAAAACGTATAGATTTTTAAAAACGTATTTTCTGTTAACGTTTTTTGCAACTTCAATAGGCTCTAACTTTTCCCTGTGAACGTAAAAGTCGTTGTAAAGCCATATTCCGAGAAGGTAAAGGAGCATAGGCCCAATTGCCATAATAATAATCTGAGTGTAAGGAATAGACAATATCTCAACCATTATAAAAGATATTGAGCCCATAATGGGAGGTGTTACGTATGCAATGGAGCCCACTGTAGCAACAATTCCGGCACCTATAAGTTTGTTGTACTTGGCTCTCACATACAGGTCTTTGGTTATGGTTGCCACAAACTGGGTGTCTGCTGCACCGGAGCCTGAGAAAAGTCCCATGAAAACACCGAGAATACTTGAAACCCTGCCCGGAGAAGCTGGACTTTTTCCAACCATTGCAAGTGCAATGTTTGATATTACTCTTCCGAATCCCAGCTCGGATATAACTGCTCCAAGTGTGGTAAAGTAGATTAGATACTTTAATGAAACTCCTGTTATAACGCCGAAAAGCCCCGCTTCGGTTTCACAGTAAAGTTTACCGAGAACCATATCTATATCAAACCCGGGACCTGCAAAAGTGCCGGGAATATAATCACCGTAAACATTGTATAAAATAAACGTTAAAACAAGAATAGGAAGCACAGAACCTGAAGTCCTGTAGCTGAGAGCCAATACAAGATATGTTTCTCCGAAAGCCATTACAAGGTCAAACGGCTCAGGCATTATTGCCCTGTAAATTAGAGTATTAAAATTAATTATCAGATAAAATGTGGGGATAAATATTAAAATTGCGGAAATAACATTGAAAAAATGCAAACGTTTAGGAAAAATAAGAGGAAGTATAGTTACCGCCCATACAATTGTTGCATAAAGTTTATATTGAAACGGAATATCTATATTGTAAAAAGCGTATAACGGAAAAATCGAAAGTATGAAAAATATTATACCTCCTATGGTAACACTTTGTTTTTCTTTTCCCTTTTGAAAAATTATGAGATAACCGGAAAGCAACAGAAAAAATACGTGTATCGCTCTTTTAACCTGAGTGAGATTGAATATGGAAATATGATAATTCGATAACGGTGTAAAAGGATGAATCACAATGTATAAATGATACAAAGTGGCAGTTAATAAAATTGCAAAAATTATTCTGTTTAAAATATTTTTTTCAGTGGCCATAATATCTCCAAACTAAGACAACTGTTTTTTATTTTGGTTTCATATCTCCCCAGTTGAAACCTGATTCCAACAATTGAGCAGTAAAATAAGCTCGTTTCGTTTTCTTTTTTTAAAAAATCATTAATGTCATAAGTGCCTGAAGTGTAGTAATTTTCAGTTTTTTCATCTGTTTCCATGTTAAAATGACTGAAACCTTTGTTTAAGTCAAAGTGTATTTTAACGTTTCCTCCTGTAACCGAGTTGGTAAATTCAACAACGCCTTTGTCCCATGACCAGAAAAACATTAAATTTTCTTTATTGTCAATTGTAATTTTTAATATTCTTACTGTAAACAACAGAAATATGATTATACAAAGAAAAAAGAGGGTAAAAAATACCCTCTTTCTTTTATGTGAAATATTTGCAAGCATAATAAGCTACTTAACCGCTCCTATTTCTTTAAAATATTTTATAGCGCCTGGATGAAAAGGAATGGTTGTTTTCCCGACAAATTTTGCAGTATTTTCAGGAGTGGTGAGCTTTGCCGGCTTAATGGCTCTATGCAACTGGTCAAGATGGCTAAATACAGCTTTTACAATATCGTAAGCCATTTTTTCCGGCATTGAGGCAGGAGCAAGGACTCTGTTCCAAAATCTTATAGTTGGAGCGTCTTTGGCAGCTCCGTAAACAGATGCAGGTATAACTCCAGGCTCTGCAAGACCGGGAAATTTTTTATCAAAAAATTTAATTACATTGCTGTCTTTGGGAATCATTACAAATGATATTGTTTTACCTTTTCTTTTTAAAGTGGTTGCCAATTCAACAATTGACCCTGTAGGAATACCACCTGACCAAAAATATGCGTCAATTGTTCCGTTGGAAAGCGCTTCAGCAGATTCTTTGGCTCCGAGTTTTTCCCATTTTTTAAATGATTTGGGGTTAACTCCTGCTGATTTTAACACAAGGTTAGCTGTGAATTCAGTGCCTGAGCCGGGAGCGCCTGTGGAAACTTTTTTGCCTGCAAGGTCAGCTACGGTTTTAATCCCTGAATCCGCAGTTGTTACAATTTGGAGATAGTTCGGATACATAAGCCATAAAATTCTTGTGGGAGCAGGCTTTGATTTGAACTTGGGATGTATCCCTTTGTAAGCAACATAAGCTGAATCAGGAAGAGACAAAGCGCAAAAATAAAGATTTTTCTTAGGATTGGTTTTGTCTCTAACAAGCAGGTTGTTGTCAATGGAAGCTGCCGTTTGTATGGCAGTAGCCTGATAAGGTGTATTTTGAGTGATAATTGCACCCACTTGAGTGCCATAGTAGAGATAAACTCCTCCGATACCGCCTGTTGTAAAAATAACTCTTACTCTTTTTGCAAAAACAGGAGCTGAAATTAAAAATGTCAGCATTAAAATAAAAGATAAAACCTTTTTCATCTTTCCCTCCTTTATAATTTTTAAAATTGTATGCAATATTCACTAACACACTGTTTTATTTTAGTCAATATTTTTTAAGAAAAATTTGGTTAAGCATTGTCTCTATATCGTAAAAAGTAAAGGGTTTGTGCAAATAATCAGAAAAACCGAAGATTTTATAATCTGGAAAAACATTATCAATTGAATAACCGCTTGCAACAATTATTTTTGCGTAAGGTGCAATTTGTTTTATTTCTTTAACTGCTTCTTTTGCTCCTTTACCTTGGGGAACCGTTAAATCAAGTATAATCAAATCGTATCTCTTTAATTTGGCTTTTTCAATTGCTTCGTCTCCGTCTGCTACAGTATCTATTGCACATCCTGTTGAAATAAACATTTCTTTTGCTATTTCTCTAACATTTTTATTGTCATCCATATACAACACATTTATTGCTTTATTTAACGGTAAATTTGCGGATTTAAATTTTTTCTCTTCTTGCGCGGGAATATATATAGTAATGGTTGTTCCTTTGCCTTCAATAGAATTTGCAAAAAGGAATCCCCCATGTTTTTCCACAATGGAGTAAGAAATTGATAATCCCAGCCCTGTGGAAAATTCTTTTGTTGTAAAAAAAGGGTCGAAAATTTTTTCATTAATCTCTTCCGGTATTCCATGTCCCGTATCTTTTATTTCTATTTTTACATAATTTCCCGAAGGAATTATAGTTATGTCGTTTTCCTTTAATTTTTTGTTTGTTGCAGTAACAGATATTTTTCCACCAAACGGCATCGCCTCTATAGCATTTTTTATAATATTCTTTAAACAGCAGTTAAACTGATTTGTATCAATATTTACATTCCAAAGATTTTCATCTGTATTCATCTCCAGTTTAACGTTTTCAGATGTTTTATGCGCTTCTATAGTCTTTTCAATTAGTTTTTTCAAATCCGTTGTTTTTTTAATAGGTTCTCCCCCACCTGAAAACGTTAACAGTCTTCCTGTAAGCTCCAGAGCCTGATTAATGGTTTTTTCTATTTTTTCAAGGTAATTTACAGTTGTCTGCTCTTTGGTTTTCAGTTTAATCAAAGAAACGT
>CAZLFW010000084.1:0-2986 GCA_964559045.1 uncultured bacterium | reverse complement strand
CGCATCTTCAACCTCCCTAACGGTTAATCCGCTACTTTCTGCTTTGCCCCAAGAGGAACTCCCTTTTCTCAATCCGACGGAAACATCTATTCCGCTGTCCTTCAGATTGTTACTGTGGGCAAAACCTTGACTGCCGTATCCTATAACTGCAACTTTCATATCTTTCAGTAACTTTATGTTTGCATCGTGCTCATAATAAACTTTCATCTATTTTCCTCCCCTGTTTTTATTTTCTCTGCTCATTGCAAGCATACCTGTTCTTGCTATTTCAGATAATCCGTAAGGCTCCATTAAATCAATAAAAGCCTGTAATTTGTCGTCATCTCCTGTAATTTCTATAATAAACCCGCTTTTGCTTATGCTTATTATCTTTCCTCTGAAAACATTTACAAGGTTTATAACTTCACTTCTTTTATTTACACTTGGATTAACTCTGATTAAGGCAAGTTCCCTTCCCACAAAGCTTCCTATTTCATTCATATCCATTACTCTTATCACGTTAATCAACTTGTTTAACTGCTTCTTAATCTGCTCGATAATAAGGTCGTCTCCCTTGGTTACAATGGTAATTCTTGAAATTTTGGGATCTTTTGTAACTGCAACGTTTAAACTTTCAATATTAAAACCTCTTCCGCTGAACAGTCCCACAACACGGGACAAAACACCGAATTCATTTTCCACTAAGATAGAGATTGTATGTTTCATTGAATTTCTCCTCTTTTTTCAAAAACTTTATCAATTAATCCGTATTTCAGCGCTTCTTCGCTTGTCATAAAATAATCTCTGTCAGTATCTTTTTTTATCTGTTTTAAATTTTTACCTGTATGCTTAGCCAAAATACCGTTCAATGTGTCTTTTATCCTGATAATTTCCTTTGCATGAATTGCAATGTCCGAAGCCTGTCCTTGAAATCCGCCTAGTGGCTGATGAATCATTATTCTCGCATTTGCAAGGGCAAACCTTTTACCGTGCTCTCCGCACGCAAGAAGCACCGCTCCCATGCTTGCCGCCTGACCGAGACAAATTGTGGATACCGGAGCTTTAATGTATTGAATTGTATCATAAATGGCAAGTCCTGCGGAAACAACACCTCCTGGAGAATTAATATATAAATAAATATCCTTATCCGGGTCTTCCGCTTCGAGAAAAAGAAGCTGAGCAATAATAACATTTGCAACATTATCGTCAATTGAAGAACCGAGAAAAATAATCCTGTCCTTTAAAAGCCTCGAATATATGTCATAGCCTCTTTCACCCTTTGGGGTTTGCTCTATTACGTATGGTATAAGTGTCATTTTTCCTCCTCACTGGTTTCAGTCTGATTTTCTTCATTATCATCTTTTTTCTCTTTATACGTAATTTCAGCATGTTCTATTAAAAAATCAAAAACTTTGTTGTTACTCACTTTGCTGAAAAGCTCCTGTGAAAGCTCATTGTTTTTCATATAAAATTCTTTTATTCTTTCCACTTCAACTCTAAACTGGGCGGCAAGTTTTTCAAATTCTTTGTCAATATCTTCTTGAGTGGGTTTAATATTTTCTTTTTGCTCTATTTTTTCAAGAATAATTGAATTTCTAATTTGTTTTTCCGCTATTTCTTTTAATCTCTTTTCAAAACTTTCCTCATCTTCTCCCGGAATCTTGTAAGTAGATTTTTTCTTTAAAAATTCAATCTGTTTTTCAAGTAATATTTCAGGATATTGAAAATTGTGCCGCTCCCTTAAATTTTCCAAGATTTTTTCTATTTTCGCTTCCCTCATCTGCTCTTTGAAATTTGCTTCCAAATCTTCGCGAATTTTATTTTTAAAATCTTCAACGCTTTTATACTCTTCTCCGAACTGAGAAATAAAATCTTCGGTAAGTTCGGGAACAACAGGTTTTTTAATCCATTTTATTTTTATGACAAATCTTCCTTCAACTGTTTCACCGTCTTTATCAAACGTATGATTGACTTCTGTTTCGTCATTTTTGGTAAGCCCTATAAAATACGAATCAAAGTCTGGTAAATAATAATTTTCTCCTATTGTGAGAACAATTTCATCTTTGCATAACGGCTCGTATCTTTCATTGTCAACGTAAGCATCAATTGAGGCAACCACCTGATATCCTTCTTCAACAGGCAACGACTCGTCTTCAACATCTTCGAAATAGGTAAACCTTGCCAAAACATTTTGAAGCGCATTATTAAAAATCTCTTCGGTTACTTCCAGTTTTTCAATTTCCAGTTTGATACCTTTGTAATTCTCAGGCTCAAATTCTTCAATAATATGAAACTCCGCATTGATTTTCAGCTCTTTGTCTTCCTCAAGCTCCGACACATCTTTAACCACAGGGTCTCCAACATAGTTTATATTGTTCTCTTGAATTGCTTTTAACAACGAATCGTTGAGCAACCTGTTCAAAACTTCATACTTTACGGAATCACCATACATTTTTTTAATTAATGAAACTGGGACCTTACCTTTTCTGAATCCTTTAACATTAACCTTTTTACGAAGTTTCTGAATCTCTTTCGTTAATTCTTCATTAACACTATCCTTGTCAATGACAATATTTACCGTTTTTTTAATAGGTGACTGTGTTTCCAACTGAATTTCCATTTTATTCTCCTTATAATAAAAATGTAAAATTTTTATATAACAATAAAATATTTAAACGTCAAATAAATATTTTTAAGAATTGGAGATGACAAAAACGCTATCACCTGCCGATTTCATGCCACGCATGGCAATTTCCGTGTTGAGAGTTTTGTCAGCAGGCAAATTATTTTATTTCATTATTATCTAAAATTTGTTTACCGCAGCGAACCTAAGGCAATTATTATCTCATTTTTTTTATATTTAAAATACGATATAAAGTTTTTTAAAAAGGTTTATATTTGGCATAAAAGCTGTCATTTTGATAGCTTTAACCCGATTTTGTATATTCTGTAATCCCAAAATAATTTCCCGCCTCTTTTCTATTAGGAGAACCATTCGTGAAATCAA
>CAZLFW010000083.1:0-5495 GCA_964559045.1 uncultured bacterium | reverse complement strand
TTAAAAATGCAAGTTTATTCAGCGATGACGCTTCTGTTTACGAATTTGCGGGAAACAGCGTGAAAATAGTATCAGGAGAAAAAGATAATATTAAAATTACAACTCCTGAAGATTTGAAATTTTTTACAAATGAAACAACGGGAGGAGATTTGCGGCAAAAAGCAGGTTTCGGGTTTGACGTTCACAGATTTTCAAAAAACAGAAAATTAATTCTCGGCGGAGTTGAAATTCCTTTTGAAAAAGGGTTGGCAGGACACTCTGATGCAGATGTCGTTATACATGCGGTTATTGATGCATTACTCGGTGCTCTCGGAAAAGGGGATATAGGTGAGATTTTTCCCGATAGTGATGAAAAATTCAAAAATATAGACAGTAGTCTGCTTTTGAGAGAGATTTTTGATTCATTTGTAAAAAATTCTTTTGAAATTTCAAATATTGATGTTACAATAGTCTGTGAAGAGCCTAAGTTGAAAAGTTTTAAAAATTCTATGAAGCAAAACATTGCAAACTGTTTGAATATTCATCCCAAATTGGTTAACATTAAAGCCACTACAACCGAAGGTTTGGGATTTACAGGCAGAAAAGAAGGAATTGCAGCTTATTCCACTGTTTTGATTTCAGAAAAGTAAAGAGAGAATTTCATGTCGGGAAGAACATCTTTGCTGTTTTTTTTATTAATCTCTTTTATTATACATATTTCCATGATTTATTATTTTAAGCCTTCCTTTTTTTTAATTTCCAATCTCACCAACATAAAAATTCAGAAAAATATAACCAAAGTGAAGTTCGTAAAGATAAAGCCCAAGATAAAAAAAAGGAAAAAAAAGATAAAAGTTGTTAAAATCAAGCAAGAGTTGTCCGCTATTCCCAAAATAGAAGAACCTTTGCCCATTCCGAAACCTGTGCCCGAAAAAAAGGTAATCAAGCAGAAAACCGTTGTAAAAAAGAAGCCTAAAATAACTTTGCAAAAGAAGAAGGTTAAAAAAACGGTTAAGAAAAAAAAGAAGAAAGCTCCGCCTAAAAAAATTGACTTGTCAAGTGTAAAGAAAAGAATTCTCATGATTAAAAAAAGAGAGAAAGAAAAGGAAGAGCAGCTTAGAAAATTGGAAGAAGAAAGAAAACTCAAAGAAAAATTGAAAAAGGAGGCTGCATATTTTTACAGTAACAAGCTTGTTGGGTTGATACAGTCTTTATGGATTTTTCCGAAAGTTATAAAAGATTACGAGCTGCCCAATTTGGAAATAAAAGTGAAGTTAAGGGTTCGAAAAGACGGTAAGATTATAGGAGAGCCCCAAATTTTAAGCAAATCAAAAAATGAAATTTTCAATGATTCTGCTTTACGAGCGATTGAAAAGCTAAACAAATACAAAATTCCTCTTCCGGATGTTATTGATGATAAATTTATTGACATAATAATTACTTTAACACCGCCTAAGGACAGATAATCAAAATTAAAAGGAGGCATAATGAGAGTTAAAATATTTTGTGCAATTTGTCTGTTTTGTTTAATGTTTATCCCTGTTGCATTGTTTGCGGAGATGCAGATTGACATTGACGTTAGTGCAAAAGGGAAGAAAAAAATTCCCATTTACATAGTAAAATTCAATGAAAAAAATCCCGATGAAAAATTGCGTAAAATTAATGATGAGATTTTTAATATAATTGTTAATGATTTGAATTTTTCCGATAATTTTAAAATTTTTAAAAATGAAAAAAGCTCTGTTTTGGATTTTACATTGCCTTATTCGTTGATAAAAGTTTTTAAAAACGCCGAATACGTTATTCAGGGAGAAGCAGGTTACATGCTTAACGACCAGTTGTATGTAAAACTGAAAATTTACGACCTTTTTTTGAAACAATACAAATTATACAAAAATTTTTACGGAAATAAAATGTATTATCGTAGGATTGCACATAAGATAAGCAGCAGTATTTTGAAAAAATTAACAAACGAAGAAAGTATTTTCGAGGATAAAATTCTTTGCGTAAGCAATAAAACAGGTTTTAAGCAGGTTTTGATTACCGACTACGACGGTAAAGGGCAGCATTTTCTTACAACAAGCAAAACAATTAACATATCTCCCGAAATTTACAAAGACACTCTTTATTTTACAAGTTTCAGAAATGGTAATCCGAAAATATTTAAAAAATATCTTAAAACAGGAGATGTTAAGCTTCTCATAGGATTGGGGAATTTTTCAGCAGGTGCTGACGTGAATTTTTCAGGAAACAAAATTGCCGCAATGTTTGAGCAGGGTGGTGATGCGGAAATAGGGATTTTTAATTTAAAGGGCAAGTTGCTCACTCAAGTTACAAAGAATATTTTTAACGAATCTTCACCTGTCTGGAGTCATAACGGTAAATATCTCGCTTTTGTGTCAAACAGAAGCGGCACTCCTCAGATTTACATTTACAATGTTGCAACACGGCAAATTTCAAGAGTTACTTATACATCCAATTATTCAGCTTATCCGAGCTGGGGTCCTGATGATGAATATATTTATTTCTCTTCCCAGATTGAAGGTCTTTTTCAAATTTGCAGGGTTAGCACCGAGCTTATGCATTACGAGCAGCTTACATTTGACAAGGCAAATCATGAATTTCCCACTGTTTCGCCAAACGGCAAATACCTGCTTTTTACAAAAAGCAGCGGCATAAACAGACAGTTATACATTTTAACAATTGAAAGCGGAAAACTTTACAGAGTTACAAAAGATAATTTTGATTATTCATACCCTTCGTGGTATTTCGGAGATTATTAAAAAACATGATAACCAAAGTATTGAGCTGTGCACTTCTCGGCATTGACGGAATACCCATTGAAGTTGAGGTTGATACGTCTCAAGGATTTCCCGGATTTTCAATTGTAGGACTTCCCGATAATGCCGTTAAAGAGAGTAAAGAGCGGGTTAGATTGTCAATACGCAACAGCGGCTTTCAGTTTCCTCAGGGGAAAATTGTTGTAAATATGGCTCCCGCAGATTTGAAAAAGGAAGGCTCTGCCTTTGATTTGCCTACGGCAGTGGGTTTACTTGTAAATAAAGGGGTAATAAAAAAAGATAACATTAAGAAATATTTTCTCCTTGGAGAACTTTCTCTTGACGGAGAGATAAAGGAGATAAAAGGAGCTCTGCCCATAGCATTAAAAGCGAAGCAGGAAAATATGGAAGGAGTTATTATCCCCTCTGCCAACGGACGTGAAGCATCCGTTGTTAACGGTTTGAAAGTGCTGGGATTTTCCCATCTGAAAGAAGTTGTTTCATTTTTAAACGATGAAGCAGATGAAAAAGAATTTCTTTACAGTGTTGATATTAAAACAATATTAAACGCTCCTGTGGATACAGGTGTTGATTTCAAAGAAGTCAAAGGACAGTTTCATGTTAAAAGAGCCCTTGAAGTTGCAGCAGCAGGAGGGCATAATGTTATTATGGCGGGACCGCCCGGTTCAGGGAAAACAATGCTTGCAAAGCGTTTGCCCACTATTTTGCCGCCTCTTACTTTTGACGAAGCTCTTGAGACCTCAAAGATTCATTCAGTTGTAGGTTTGCTTGATTCCAATAATTTTCTTATAACTCAAAGGCCTTACAGGTCTCCGCATCATACTGTTTCGGATATTGCACTTATAGGAGGGGGAAGCTATCCCACTCCCGGTGAAGTGAGTCTTGCTTGTAACGGAGTATTGATGCTTGATGAACTGCCGGAGTTTAAAAAATCGGTTCTCGAAGTTTTAAGGCAGCCTCTTGAAGACGGAAAAGTTACAATTTCGCGTGCTACAACCACGTTGACTTTTCCTTCTAAATTTATGCTTGTTGCTGCAATGAATCCTTGCAGATGCGGGTTTTACGGGTCAAATGTAAAAGAGTGCACATGCACTCAAAACGAGATAAGAAAATACAGAGCAAAAATATCAGGACCTCTAATGGACAGAATAGACATTCATATAGAAGTTCCGTCAGTGAAGCATGAAGACCTGTTAAATCAGAAAGAAGCCGAGCCTTCGGCAAAAATAAGGGAGAGGGTTGTTAAAGCGAGGGAAATCCAATTAAAGAGATTTTCAAAAGACAATATCTTTTGTAATGCACAAATGAGTGAAAAATTATTGAAAAAATATTGCAAATTAAATAAAAAATGTTTGGAGCTTCTCGAGACCGCAATAAAAAGAATGGGATTTTCGGCAAGGGCATACTCAAGAATTATCAAAGTATCAAGAACAATTGCAGACCTGGACCTTTCCGATGAAATTTTTGAAAAACATATACTTGAGGCAATTCAATACAGAGCTTTTGATAAAGAAAGATATTGATTCGAAAGCTTCAAAAACCGGAAAAAAACAAGAAATATAAAGATGATATGAAAGCAAATATTAAATATCCCGCAACAGTGATTTTTACTCCGTAAAATCTTTCCTTGTTGTAAGTTACGTAAATCCTGTAAGCAATAAGATTTGCAAGAGAACCGACAAGATTTCCGTAGCCTCCCACGTTAACTCCCCATAAAAGAGCTTTCCAATTATTTGTAAAATCTGAAAAAAGCAATGCAGAAGGAACATTGCTTATAAATTGGCTTAAAAGTGCGGAAAGCAGAAATACATGATGAGAATTGTTTATCCTCAAATCAAGTATTGACTTTAGGTTGTCTGTGAATCCGAAAAAGAAAAAGAAAGTTGCTATTAAGATATAATCAATGTTGAAATTTTTTCTTTGAAAAAAAAGGTAGTAGAGTAGGGGAGCAAAACCGAACCATAGCGGCAGCAAATGAAAAATCACAGAAATCATTGTAAGTAGAAAAATCAAATGCAATATGAAACTATTATTAAGGATTTTATGCTGCTCTTTGTTTTCCAATGTTTTTTCCACTTTCACAAACAGTGAAAAAGGGAGAATTATGCTTAATGAAATAAGTGTAAAGGGGAGGATTGTGTTAAAAAAATCTGTAAAACGAAGATGATAAAACCAATAAATAAAAATATTTTGAGGATTGCCGAAAGGGGTTAATGCGGACCCTGCATTTGCTGCAAGTGCTTCAAGAATAACGATAAAACCTTTGTTTGTTATGTTTAATGAGAGTGTCAAAGGAACGATTATAAGCAAGGAAACATCGTTTGTTACAAACATTGCAAGAAATGCTGTGATGCAAACGAGTTTTAAAGGTATAAACTCCCCTTTTTCCATAAAATTAGCGACAATTGAAAAAAAATGCGAATTTTCAAGCCCTTTTATAATTACAAATAACAGAAAAAGTATAAACAAAACTTCAAAATCGGAAAGAGAATACAAAGGAAATCTTTCTAAATAGACCGATGTGACAAGAGTGGCTGTTAAAGATGAAATCAACAGCCACTCTTTGAGGAATTTTCTAATGTAAAAATTTAGTTTGTTTTTCATAATAATTGAATTTAAAAATATATAAAACTAATTGGGTAAAGAGCTAAACAATCTTATGAGAGACAAAATAGTGCGATAAAGAATTTTTCGATGATTTTATAACAAATTTTA
>CAZLFW010000082.1:0-3970 GCA_964559045.1 uncultured bacterium | reverse complement strand
GTCCTTTATCACTCCGTAAAAATTCCTTAATATGCTTCTTGCTCTTACTGCCATTTCTTGATTAGTGATATTATCAAGGATAGGTTTGTCATACTCATCTATTAAAATTACTACTTTGGCTTGGTATTTTTTATATGATTTTTTTATTAATTCTACGAAACAATCGTCATTACTCTTTTTTTCACATTCTATTTCTAATTCTTCTTGATTATTCTCAAGGTTAAATGATATTTTTTTATTAATTGTCTCAACATCTGCAAAATCACCGCTGCCGAAGCTTATTCTAATAACAGGATGAGGCTTGAAATCGTATTTGTCATAAATACGGAGTCCTTTAAAAAGCTCTTTATTTCCGAGAAAAATCTCCGAAAGAGTATCGAGAAAAAGAGATTTGCCAAATCTTCTTGGACGGGAAAGAAAATAGTATTTACCTGAAGTTATTAAATTATATGCAAAACTTGTTTTATCAACATATAAATAGTTTTCTTGGATTATTTCACTAAAGGTCTGAATGCCTATGGGAAGCTTTTTAAGGTTCATATTGATAATTTATCAAAAAAAACAGATAAATTCAAGGGATATTAAATCCAAAATAAATTCGAATATCGAAACTCGAAATCCGAAACATATTAGTTCAAGGTTCAAAGTTATTAGCTCAACGTTGAATTAGGTTTTGATGAAATTTTTTTAAAAAATATCTCCTTGTTTTACCATGGTTTTTCATTAAAGAGAACCGCATTTCTTTCAGGACCCACCGATATTATAGAAACCGGAATTCCTGCATAATCCTCAATTGCGGAAATGAATTTTTTCGCATTGTCTGGAAGCTGAGAAAGAGCAGTAATGTTTCGGTAGTTGACATTTTTCCAACCGCCAAATGTTCTGTAGACAGGAACTGCATTTTTCAGCTTTTTTATGCCATTGGTAAAGTAAGAAACTTCTTTCCCGTCTATTTTGTAGGAAGTGCATATTTTAATCTCTTCAAATCCGTCGAGCACATCCAGTTTTGTAAGAGCAAGGCAGTCTGTACCGGTAAGGTTTATGGCATATTTAAGAGCCACCATGTCGAGCCAGCCGCATCTTCTGGGACGTCCAGTTGTGGAGCCGAACTCACCACCGTTTTCTCTCAGCATATCACCCGCTGAATCGTTCAGCTCTGTTGGAAAAGGGCCTTCTCCTACTCTTGTTGTATATGCTTTTACAATGCCTATTAATTTGTCAAGATTGTTATACCCCACTCCTGAGCCGGAGAAAATATTACCTGACGTTGTATTGGATGATGTTACATAAGGATATGTGCCGTGGTCAATATCGAGTAAAACACCTTGAGCGCCTTCAAAAAGCAGATTTTTGTCTTCCGATACAAGTTGGTGAAGCAAATAGTGTGTATCGGCGATAAATTCTTTTAAAATTTTACCATATTCGAAATATTCCTCAGATATTTTTCTTGCATCCAGTTTTTTGCCGCCGTAAAATTCCATTATTAGATTTTTTTCTTCGATTATTTCCGAAACCTTTTCTTCCAAAGAATTTTTATCTGTTAAATCGCAAAATCGTATTCCTTTACGGGAGATTTTGTCTTCGTAAGCGGGGCCTATTCCTCTTCCTGTTGTGCCTATTTTTTTCTTTTCTCTGAGTAAATCTATTGAAATGTGGTAAGGCATTATTATATGGGCGTTGGAGCTTATTTTTAATTTTTCACGAGTTACTTTAACACCGGCTTTGTTTAATGAATCCAATTCGTTAATTAATACCTTCGGGTCGATAACAACGCCGTTTCCAATGATGCAAACCGCATTTTCATTAAAGATGCCTGAAGGTATCAGATGAAGGATGGTTTTTTTTTCGTTAATTACAAGGGTGTGCCCCGCATTGTTTCCGCCTTGAAATCTTATAACAGCGTCAGCTTTTTCAGAGAGTATGTCAACAATTTTGCCTTTCCCCTCGTCTCCCCACTGTGTTCCTATTATTCCGATTTTACCCATGTTTTGCTCCGATAAATTTTTTTACATTAAAAAAACCAGCAGCCGAATAGCTCGGTTGCTGGTTTTGGTTTTGTATTTGTCTATAGCTCTATTAAAGTGGCAGTTACCACATTTGGAAGTTTTTTCAGCTCCTCCAATATTTCCCGTGAAATTTCGTGATCTGTCTGAACAATGGATATTGCCATGCCACCTATTGATTCCCTGCCAAATTGCATATTGCCAATGTTAATATTGTTTTTTCCGAGAAAGCTTCCTATATTCCCTATAACTCCGGGTCTGTCATAGTTGTATAGTAATATTATGTGGCCTGTAGGTTCAGTCTCCACTCTGAAATTGTTAATCGAAACTATTCTTATATCCTTTTTGCCAAAAAGAGCGCCTTCTATTGATTGTTTGCCGTCAGCGGTATTTGTAGACACAACTATTGAAGATGAAAAATTTTTACCTTCCGTGTTTTTGGATTCGTTAATTTTAATGCCTCTCTCTTTGGCTGCAACAGGAGCGTTAACAAAATTAACGTTTTCACCCATTATAGGTGTGAGTAAGCCTTTTAAAACAGAGAGTGTAATGGGTGAAATATCATATTTGGCAACCTCTCCGAAATATTCTATGTGAATATCTGTAAATCCGCACGAATCTTTGCACATTTGAGTAATAAAACTTCCCATTTTTTCGCCTAATTTTATATAAGGTTTTAAAATTTGAAGTTCTTCGGAGCTTACAGAAGGAACGTTCAAAGCGTTTTTTATTATGCCGTAATTGAGAAAATCGACCATTTGCTCCGAAACCGCTATTGCAACGTTGTATTGGGCTTCTTTTGTGGATGCTCCGAGATGAGGAGTGCATATGAATTTGTCGGATTTGAAAAGCGGATGATTAAAATCTGGAGGCTCCTGTGAGAATACGTCAAAAGCAGCTCCCGCCACTTTCCCGCTTTCAAGAGCTTCCGCCAAATCATCTTCATTAACAATGCCTCCTCTTGCACAGCAAATAATTCTCACACCGTTTTTCATTATTTTAAAAGTATCTTTGCTAATGAGATTTTTTGTAGTCTTGGTGAGAGGAGTATGTAGGGTGATATAATCGCTTTCTTTAAACAATGTCTCAAGAGAGACAAGTTTAACACCTTTTTTAGCTGCATTTTCTTCGCTTATATAAGGGTCGAAACCTATAACTTTCATTTTTAGTCCCAAAGCTCTGTTTGCCACTATTGTTCCAATGTTTCCCAAACCTACTATTCCCAAAGTTTTATTAAAAAGCTCCGTTCCCATAAATTTGCTTTTTTCCCATTTTCCGCTTTTCAAGCTTGCGGTTGCCTGAGGAATGTTTCTCGAAAGAGCCATCATCATTGAAATGGTGTGCTCAGCTGTTGTTATTGTATTTCCCTGAGGAGTGTTCATCACAACAATCCCTTTTTCTGTAGCAGAGGGGATGTCAACGTTGTCAACTCCTATTCCGGCTCTTCCTATTGCTTTGAGATTTGTTGCGCATTCCAAAACGTCTTTTGTAAGTTTTGTGGCGCTTCTAATAACAATTCCGTGGTATTGTGAGATCACCTCTTTTAATTCTTCCTTTGTCATCCCGACTTTAACATCCACATCTATATTTTCGGCATTTTTTAAAATTTCAACGCCTTTTTCATGTAATTTATCGCTAACAAGCACTTTATACATTTTTTACTCCTTTTGGTAACTTAATTAATTTTCGGAAAAAATTTCCATTGCTTTTGCCACTCCGGAACCAAGTGTGAATTTATGCCCGAGTTCTTTTAAAATCATTTCAAGAGCTGAAATCGAGGTTATTACGTCAAATTTATCAACATATCCGAGATGCGCCAATCTGAAAATTTTCCCTTTTGCCTGAGCCTGACCGCCTGCAATTGTAATTTTATGTTTGTTTCTATACATTTTAACTATTTCCTGACCGTCAATACCTTTAGGGGCTTTCACCGATGTAACGGCATTGCTCGGTGAAGAAGGAGCGAA
>CAZLFW010000081.1:0-6332 GCA_964559045.1 uncultured bacterium | reverse complement strand
AGAAGGACATCCGGATAAAGTTGCCGACCAAATTTCAGATGCAATATTAGACTCTATCATTGCCCAAGACAGAAATTGCAGAGTTGCATGTGAAACACTCGTTACCACCGGAATGGCTATTATTGCCGGTGAAATTACAACCGATTGCTACGTTGATATGCCTGCAATAGTTAGAGAAACCATAAAAGAGATAGGATACAACAGTTCGGAAATGGGATTCGACTGGCAGACTTGTGCTGTTATCACCAGTATTGACAAACAGTCTCCGGATATAGCAATGGGAGTTAACAAAGAAGGTCTTGATCAAGGTGCAGGGGACCAGGGATTAATGTTCGGTTATGCATGCAAAGAAACTGAAGTTCTTATGCCAATGCCGATTTATCTTGCTCATAAACTTACAAAACGTTTAAGCTATGTAAGGAACTCTCGTATTTTGGACTTTTTGCGCCCTGACGGCAAATCTCAGGTTACCATTGAATACGACGGATGTATCCCTAAAAGAGCCGATGCAATAGTTATTTCCACGCAACATTCCCCTGATGTAAAATATGACGTGATTAAAGAAGGCATTATCGAGGAAGTTGTTTCAAAAGTTGTTCCAAAAGAACTAATTGATAAAAACACAAAATTTTTCGTTAATCCCACAGGCAGATTTGTTGTTGGAGGTCCCATGGGAGATTGCGGATTAACGGGAAGAAAAATAATCGTTGATACCTACGGCGGCAACGGAAGTCACGGTGGAGGAGCATTTTCAGGGAAAGACCCTTCCAAAGTGGATAGGTCGGCATCTTATATGGCAAGATACATTGCTAAAAATATAGTTGCAGCGGATTTGGCGGATAAAGTTGAAGTTCAAATTGCATACGCAATTGGAGTGGCAGAGCCTGTTTCCGTAATGATAAACACTTTCGGAACCAGCAAAATCGAGCCTGAACAGATTAAAAAAGTGGTTCTTGAATCATTTGATTTAAGACCGAGAGCAATTATTGAAAAACTCGACCTTTTAAGACCTATTTTCAAAAAAACCGCTGCTTACGGACATTTCGGAAGAGAGCTTCCTGAATTCACTTGGGAAAAAACAGATATGGCAGAAACATTGCGAGCCAAAGCAGGATTATAATTTTAAATTTTCATAAAGGAGAGAATTACATGGAGTATCATATTAAAGACATTAACTTATCATCAGAAGGTAAATTAAGAATAGAATGGGCAGCTCAAAACATGCCTGTTTTAAAGCTTATAGAAGAAAGATTCGAAAAAGAAAAACCTCTTAGCGGTATAAAAATATCTGCGTGCCTTCATGTTACCACGGAAACCGCAAGCTTAATGATTGCTTTGAAAAAAGGCGGAGCAGATGTAGTCTTATGTGCTTCCAATCCTTTAAGCACACAAGACGATGTTGCGGCAAGTCTTGTAAAAGATTACAACATTCCTGTTTTCGCAATTAAAGGAGAAGACACGGAAACTTACTATGACCATATAAAATCGGCTCTTGCTCATTATCCCAATATTACAATGGATGACGGAGCAGACCTTGTTTCTTCCCTTCATTTCATTATATTGAAAAAATACGGAGAGTTAAACAAATCGGTTAGAAATTGGGTTGAATCTTTGTCAAACGATGACATTGAAAAGTTAACCTCAGGTGTTATAGGCGGCACCGAAGAAACCACCACAGGCATAATAAGATTGAAAAGCATGGAAAAGGACAAAGTCCTTAAATTTCCCGTTCTTGCTGTAAATGATGCAATGACCAAACATTTTTTTGACAACAGATACGGGACAGGACAAAGCACAATAGACGGCATTATCAGAGCTACCAACAGATTATTGGCAGGCACCTATTTTGTTGTGTGCGGTTACGGCTGGTGCGGTAAAGGACTTGCAATGAGGGCAAGAGGCATGGGAGCAAATGTAATTGTAACCGAAGTTGAGCCTGTTAAAGCATTGGAAGCTGTTATGGACGGTTTTCTCGTAATGCCCATTAAAGAAGCGGCAAAAATGGGAGATTTTTTCTGCACTGTTACAGGAGATATGCACGTTATAAGAGCGGAGCATTTCGCCAAAATGAAAGACGGAGCAATAGTAGCCAATTCCGGACATTTTAATGTTGAGCTTGATATTGAAGGTTTGGAAAAAATTGCAGTGTCCAAAAGAGAAATAAGAGAGTATGTTACGGAATATACCCTTAAAGACGGTAGAAAAATTAATATTCTCGGAGAAGGGAGACTTATTAACCTTGCTTCTGCTGAAGGACATCCTTCAAGTGTAATGGACATGAGTTTTGCCAATCAGGCTCTTGGTGCCGAATATATGTTGAAAAACCATAAAAAGCTGAAAAATAAGGTTTACAGTATCCCTGATAAAATAGATAAAAACATTGCTTCTCTGAAATTAAAGAGCATGGGGATAAAAATAGACAAGCTTACAAAAGAGCAGAAAAAATATTTAACCTCATGGGAGATGGGGACATAGTCACAAAATGGCAAATGCGCATAATCAGGATGAAATAATATCTTCCCTTGAAAATTATTACAAAAATCGTTTATGTGCGGTTAACAGGTTTAGGACTCCTTTTCAAATACTAATATCCTGCATTATTTCTTTAAGAACAAAAGATGAAGTTACGGAAAAAGCTTCTGAGAAGCTTTTTTCCGTTGCATCCACTCCTTTTGAACTCCAAAATCTTTCTTCTGAAAAAATAAGCGAACTAATCTTTCCCGCAGGTTTTTACAAACGCAAAGGAGTCCAAATAAGAGATATTTCAAAAATTATTGCGGAAAAATACAACGGAAACGTGCCTGATTCATTGGAGGAGCTTTTACAGTTAAAAGGTGTTGGAAGAAAAACGGCAAATCTCGTTCTCGGGCTTGGTTTTAACATTCCTGCAATATGTGTGGATGTTCATGTTCACAGGATTTCAAACAGGCTCGGTTGGGTATCTTCTTCCTCTCCCGAAGCCACTGAATTTCAACTGCGTGATATTCTCGATCAAAAATATTGGATTAAAATTAATCATATACTGGTGCTGCACGGCAAAAATATTTGCGCCCCTGTTTCTCCGAAATGCTCCCAATGTATTATAAATGAATTTTGTTTTAAAAACGGAGTTGAGAAATCAAGATAATTATTGCATAAAAATTATAAACCTTTTATAAGCTAATAATGATGCAAGAGTTTTGCAACGGCATTTTTGAGAATATGGAATGAATCCCAAAAAGTCATTCTGCCCCTAAGCTGTGCAAAGGTCTTGATATATAAATAAAATAAGGAGTTTTATTATGAATATTTCCCAAAAAGCGGATTTAAAAAAACTAAAAAAAATAGCTAAAAAATTAGATTTTTACCCAATTGAAATTTTCTTTGACTTTTCTATTTTTATTATTGCCAAAGAAACAGGTTCCATTAATGATATTATCCAAAAATATTTGCAAAACTATACATTCAAGGATGAAAAGGAACTAGAAGAAACTTTCAAAACTTTAATGGACTTTTATAATGACACAGTTAGTTGGTTATCAGTTGATATTTCTGAAAAAACCAAAAAACTGGAAAATTTTATAAAAGAGCTCTCAACTAATATTTCAAATAAAACACTTCGGAAAATATTGCTCCACTTTATGGATATGTGTCTGAAACAACTTATGGAAAATTACAATTTAACAGAAGATGATATATTAAATATTGCAGAAAAAATAGTAAATCAAATTGACAATGAAATCTTTGATATGGAAACTATACAAAAGGTTGAGTTTGTAGCAGTAGTTATTATAACAGAAATCAATTTATTAATCGCTGAAAAGAGTCTGAATCTCGTTAGATTAAGAGAGTTATGTATGGAATTCACAAAAAATTTGATTTTGATAAATCATATGAGGATGTATGAATTTGAAAAAGGGTTCAACAATTTTTTCAGATAAGATTTAAAAGACAAAACTGATTGTTTCTACTTGTATATTTGTTTTATAAAATTTAGCTATTTTTTATTGTGCAAAGGTATTAAAGTGTCTTCAATAAAGGGGCTGGAAAAATTGGAGAGGAGAGTAAGATGAAGCTTGTTTCAGGTAAAAAAATGGCGGAAATTGATAAATACGCTATTAATCGAATAGGTATCCCCGGATCGGTTCTTATGGAAAATGCCGGCAAAGGAGTTTTTAACGAATTCTTAATTAAATTTGCGCCTGAGAAAAATGCTTCTATCCTTATTATTTGCGGCAAAGGCAACAACGGAGGGGACGGATTTGTAGTTGCAAGATATCTCTTTAATAACGGATTTTCCAATTTTAAAATTATTTTGCTTGCTCAGTCTAACCGATTAAAAGGTGATGCTCTTATTAATTTTCAAATTTGCAAAAATATTGGAATTTCCGTGGATGAAGCTGTTTCTTACGAAGATTTTACAAAAATAACTGAAAACAAAAATTTTGATTTTATATTTGACGCTGTTCTCGGCACAGGCTTAAACTCTAAAGTTAGAGATTTTTACGAAAAAATTATAAATTATATTAACATAAATAAAGGTGTTACAATTTCAATTGACATACCTTCGGGACTTGATTCCGAAAAAGGGATTCCTCTCGGAAATTCCGTTAAAGCTAATTTAACATGCACTTTTGCATATAAAAAAATAGGGCTCTCCACTTATCCCGGTTTTTTATACGCAGGAGATGTAAAGGTGATAGATATTTCCATACCTGAAAACAGGCATTTTACGTTTGAAACTTTTGAAACTGATGAAAACATTGTAAAAAACATTTACAAGCAAAGAAATATTTCAGGACATAAAGGCACTTTCGGACATGCTGTAGTGATAGGAGGCTCCGCAGGTTTTACAGGAGCACCTTTTTTATCTGCAAAAGCTGCGTTAAAAGCAGGTGCGGGACTTGTAACCTCCGTTATTCCGCAAGATATTAATATAATAATGGAATCAATGTTTGCAGAAGCCATGACATATCCCGTTAATTTGAAAAATTTCGATAAAAATGCTTTGCTTGATTTTATCAATGCAAAAAATGCCGTTCTAATAGGTCCGGGAATGGGGACATCCGATGAAAGTAAAAATTTTTTCTTTGATATTGCAAAATATATTAATGTTCCCGTTGTAATTGACGCTGACGGATTAAATATACTGGCAAAAGACATTGGTTATTTGGAAAAATTTAAACAGCAGATTGTTATCACTCCTCATCCCGGAGAAATGTCAAGGTTATGCTCTGTTTCGGTAAAAGAGATTCAGGAAAACAGAGTTGCAATTGCAAAAGAGTTTGCGAAAAAATATGGCATATCAGTTGTTTTAAAAGGAGCTCGCACTGTTATAACCAACGGGAATGAAACTTACATAAATCCCACTGGTTCCAATGCCATTGCCACAGGCGGCAGCGGAGATGTTCTGTCCGGAATGATTCTTTCTTTTCTTGCTCAAGGATACACTATGGATGATGCATCTGTCATAGGAGCTTATCTGCACGGTTTGGCTGGGGAAGTAGCGGAAAAAAAGTTATGCAAAGAATCTGTAATTGCTTCGGATATAATTGATAACTTACACTTTGCATTTAAAATTATTTTATAAAGTAATGCATATATCCTATTATAAGAAAAGTTGAGCTTAATGTGATTCCAAGAGACCATACCATAAATCTGTCAATACGAGATGTTAAAAATTCGAATCTTTTGTCAATCTGCTCAAATCTTTTGTCAATTTGATCGAATCTTTTGTCAATCTGCTCAAATCTTTTATCCATGTAATGCTGCATTTCTTCGAATCTCTTGTCAACTTGTTTCATAAACAAAGTGATAATTTCTCTTTGATTTTTTAACTCTTCCTCAACTCTCACAACTCTTTCAAACAACTGATAGTTTGAAATATGCTCATGAGATTCTTCTCGCAGCTTTTCTTCGAATATTTTATTGACTGATTCTCTCACAATGGAATGTATGTAAGGTTTTATCTCTTCAATGTTAAAATCCATAACTTTATATAATATAAACTATTTTAAAATTCAAGGAAAAATCTTTTAACAAATAATAAGCACCATGAAAACAACGAATAACAACAAATTGCCATAACTAATACAAATAATACAAAACCAAATGTAAACACCAACGGCAATTTTTTTACAAGTGCTCTTATACAATTTTTTACTTGAAATGACATTTGTAACGTTCTTAAATTGTTGTTATTAAAGTATCTTTTTAACGTTGAACTATGAACATTGAACTGTGAACGAATATTGTCACTCTGAGGGTTTTAAGCCCGAAGAGTCCAGAAACAATGGATTCTTCGGGCACTACGTTCCCTCAGATTGTTATCACTCCTCATCCCGGAGAAATGT
>CAZLFW010000080.1:0-3076 GCA_964559045.1 uncultured bacterium | reverse complement strand
AAGCTTTCCAGCCTGAAAAGACGAAAGAGGTTTATTAGTTGGAAAGAATCTGCAGGCTTTGCCCGGGAGCTTGAAATGCTGCTTCAGCATGTGAAAGCCAGTTTGGATGATCCACTTACAGGTATCCTACACTCCCCAAACACCTAACGAGGAAGTAAGCTGTCCCCATTTGTCAAGACCAATTTTTCTTTTTTTGTTATTTTTTATGCTGCATTTAAAAACATTTTTTTAGCATCATAATATTTATATTCCAAACCTTGATAATATTTCTCATCAGGTGTCAAATAAGATAATGAAGAAACAAAAATAATTGACAGAAAGAGTTTTAGAGAATTTGTAGTAATAAAATAGCCGTTACCGTTATAGAAAGACAACCTTGAATCAAGAGATTTTTCGGGATAGAGCCCCTATGATAGTTATCAGTTATTAGTTCAAAGTTTAAAGTTTTAAAAATATTATAGATTTTATGGCAAATAAAAAGCCTTTTTAAATTTGTTTTTATATAATTTTTTATTAAAATAAAGCTGGTAAGGGGATTCGAACCCCTGACCTGCTGATTACGAATCAGCTGCTCTACCATCTGAGCCATACCAGCTTAAAATGTTATTTTGAAAATATAAACGGGATTACTCCCTTTGTAATAAAAGCTATGAGCCAATGGAGACAAATTATTAACCTGCACACAAGTTGATTCCATTTGCAGTGAATTTTCTTTGCAAAATGAAATTATTTCAAAGATTTTATCAACTGATACAAGGTTAATTACCACAATGGAATTTTTTTTCAATATTTTTTTAAGATATGATAAAACGGAGACAACTCCTCCTGAATTGCCTCCTATGAAAACCCTTGAAGGTTCGGGAAGGTTCTTAATCACCTTATTTGCGTCTCCTGTAATAACATCAATGTTGTAACAATTAAATTTTTTAATGTTTTTATATATGTCTTTTACTCTTTCTTCATTTTTCTCTATTGCAAATATTTTTCCTTCTGGAGCAAAAAAAGACGCTTCAATTGAAATTGAGCCCGAGCCTGCACCAATATCCCATAAAACTGAATCCTTTTTCAACGATAAATAAGATACGGATATAATTCTAATTTCTTTTTTGGTAATAAGGCTTTTTTCGTGTAGAAATTTATTATCTTCAATTCCAGTTTCAATACCTTTAGCCGGATTTTTATTTAATATGATTAAAGTATCAAGTTCTGAAGGATGAATTTTTACAAGTCCCATTACATCTGTTTTAATAATGTTTTCTTCTTTTGTCCCTAACATTTGTCCTACGAAAATATCTAAATTATCGGAAAAATTGCCTTTGTCTAAATATCGGGCTATCTTGTTGATATTGTTGTCCCTGTCTGTAAGTATCGAGATTTTAGAGTTTTTATTTATAGTGTTTAAAAGTTTTATTTTGTCCATATTTCTTCCGTGAAAAGAGATATTTACAATGTCTTCGTAACTTAGACCTATTTTACTGCAAAGATGCTGCACGGAATTAATATAAGGATAAAATTCTATGTTCTCTACGGGAATTAAATTTAGAAGAGTTTTTCCTATTCCGAAAAATAGAGGATCCCCGCTTGCAAGCACAACAATATTTCCGGAAGATTTGTCATACAAAGAGGAGAATGTTTCTTTAAGGTTTTTACCGAGAGTGATTTTTCGGCAATTTAAATGTTGAAAACGCTCTAACAAACGTTTGCCCCCTATAAGCACATTAGCTTCTTTTATAACACGGGGAAACAATGTTTCGCCGTTTGCCCCCACACCGACAACTTTAACCAAAGCTTGCCTCTGCAAATATTCCCTCCTTGTATCCTGCGAGAAAAGCATTGACAGGACATTTTTTTTCTATATATAAATAACAGTTTTTTGCAACTTCATTTGTAATGCTTTGAATAATATCCGTATACCCTTTTTCCAAAGCTGTTTCAAAAACGTGTCTTGCTGAAATTGTATTGTTGATTAAATTGACAAATTCATTGTCCTGCTTTTCTGTTTCTGATAAAAAATTCAAAAGGTTTTTAATAAAGATTTCGGAATATTTTACATGAGTTTGAAATTCTTTTGAAGCTATTTTTGTAAATTTTCCGAACTGACCGACAATATTTATTTTTTTAAAACCTTTTTCAACCGCTTTTTTTAATGAAAACCCTATATGGTCACCTATTGTTACAAATGAATCCTCATTGGCATATTTAAAACAGGTTCTTGCTATTTTTTCACTTGTTCTTCCTGTTACAAAAAATATTTCATTTAATCCGGAAGCAATGGCAACATTAAGCTCCACCTCGATTGATGCAAGATACGCTTCAAGAGAAACAGGTTTTACTATTCCGGTGGAACCGAGAATGGAAATGCCTCCAATTATGCCAAGTTTTTTATTTAAAGTTTTTTCTGCAATTTTTTCACCATTTTCAACAAATATTTCAACTTTTACCGAGGGCTCTTTCAAAACTTCTTTAATATTTTTTTTTATCATTAATAAAGGTCCCGGATTAATTGCAGGGTTCCCCGGCGGGATAGCAAGCCCTTTTTTGGTAACCTTGCCAACACCTTTTCCTCCTGTTATAAAAATGCCTTTTTCATTGGAAATGCTTACCTTTGCTCCTATTATTGCACCATTGGTTACGTCAGGGTCGTCACCTGCAAATTTTTTAACTGCTGCTTCGCATGAGTTTTTATCTTTTTTTACCCAAAGAGCTTTAAAATGAAAATACTTTTCATTGGGAAACCATACATTTGTCGAGAGGACGGTTTTTTTGTTTATAATATTCAACAGAGCTATTCTCGCCGCTGCAGCAGCACAAGCACCTGTGGTAAATCCCTCTTTTAATTTTTTCATTTATTTTTTATCGTTGTCATCAGGAAGTATTGTAGTCCCTGTAACCGAGCAGTGAACAGGCAGTTTTCCCCATATTCCCGTTTTACTTTTCTGCGCTTTTATCATAAATGCCCACCCTGGACAGCCTCTGCAAAAATTAACCTCATCGGCTACACAGGGTGGAATTTGTGTTTTATTAGTCAGTTTTTTCATTAATTTTAAAGATATTTAAATTTTTTCCATATTTTTTA
>CAZLFW010000079.1:0-3167 GCA_964559045.1 uncultured bacterium | reverse complement strand
CGGGCGGATAGCTCAGCTGGGAGAGCACCGGCCTTACAAGCCGGGGGTCACAGGTTCAATCCCTGTTCCGCCTATTTTTTTTGTGCGGGGGCGTAGTTAAGCTGGTTATAACGCCGGCCTGTCACGCCGGAGGCCGCGAGTTCGAGTCTCGTCGCTCCCGCCATTCATATCCCAATCTTTTAAATTCAAGATTTTTCTCATTTCATTTGAGAATGTAAAATAAAAAATACTTGATAATATAATATTTTTGTAATATAAATGGTGAAAATTTTATCGGAGAATCCTTTATGAGCAAAACCAGCCCCAAAAATAAAGATATTGAAAAAATAAACAAATCCATAAAAACAAGAACTATCATTCTGTATACCTGCATAGGTATAGCTTTTGTCTCAATGTTCGTTGACATTTCAATGACAAGAAACATATTCAGGCATATAGGCGAATTAATGCTTGTGAGTTTATTTGCTTTTGGATATGCAATTTATAATGATTATGCAATTAAACGGCTTAAAAAAGAAAAAAAGGCGTTAAAAGATGGATAATGTTCATCTGAAAAATTTGATTAAGAAATTTCCCTTCTTTGAAGGCATAGACGATGAGAGAATAGACCAGTTATGCGACAAAACTGATATTGTTGAGTTAGAAGCAGACTCAATACTTCTCAGAAAAGGGGAGCCTTGTCATAAAGGTTTGTATCTAATCACAACAGGAAAAATATTGGTGAAAAATCCAGACAGGGACGTGAAATATACAGCAGAAGCAGGTGATGTTGTGGGAATCACTGCTTTTCTTGGCAGAAGGACTTATGCAGTTACAGCAACGAGCTTAGTAGATTCGCAGTTGATTTTTCTTCCTGATATTTGAGTTTACAGGCTTATAGGGGAGTATCCCCATTTTAAGGAATTTTTTCAAAAAAAGTTAAATGATAGAGTTTCACAAACAAAAATAGAATCACAAGGTTTTTTATATTCAACCACTTACAGACCAGTTGGATCGTATATGACCTCGCCAGTCATAACTGTTTCAGAAAATATAAAATTTTTTGATACCATAAAAATTATGGGAGAGCGTAAAATAGGCTCTCTTGTGGTTACCGACAATGACAACCGACTTAGAGGATTGCTTACTTCAAAAAATTTAATATTTAAATTTTTTGAAAAGTTTCCGGAAAAAGATACGACTAAGCTTTTTGCAAAAGACTTTACCAATAAAAATCCCATACGAATACCACCTGAATTTCCTCTAATTGATGCTCTTTTTGAAATGCAACAAAAAGAAGAAGATTATGCGGTTGTGTGCAATAAAGACACTCCTGTGGGGATTATATCATCTAAAGACATTTTAAGAATACTTTTTAAAGCTCCCACAATTTATGAAAATCACATTGAAAACATTGATACTCTTGACGAGTTAAGAGAAATACATAAAGAGCTTTACAAAATTGCGGAAAATATTTCTGAAAACAGTAGAACAACTAGTGATATTCTAACTATCCTATCATCAATCCATTTAAAAATTCAAAAAAAAGTTTATAATATTTCCGCAAAAGTATTCAATGAAAACAACCCCCTTAATATCAACATTCACAATATTCCTCATGCTTTCATTATAATGGGTAGCGGTGGCAGAAGAGAGATGAATCTTGATCCAGATCAGGATAACGGATTTGTTTTTTCAGATGAAATCACAGATATTGAAAAAGAATATCTTAACGAATTCGGTAAAATGCTTGTTGAAAATCTTGCTTATGTGGGATATGAAAAGTGTGACGGTAATATTATGGTTACAAATCCTGAGATGTCCAAAACTCTTTCGCACTGGAAAGAAGATATTGCTTCATGGATAGATAATCCCGGCAAGTGGGGTATCAGGTGGTCTACTATAATTTTTGATTTTGATTGTTTAATGGGAGATGAAAAGCTTGTTTGGGATTTGAGAAATTTTATTTTAAGTAAGGTTTCTCAAAAACCAGCTTTTTTATTGCAGATACTTCAAAGCGATTCCACTCATGCAATACCTATTTCTTTTTTCGGCTCTTTTGTTACTGAAAAAAAGGGTGAAAAAAAAGGGACATTTAACCTTAAAAGAACAGGATTAATGTTTATTGTGGATATTGCAAGGGTTTTTTCTTTGTATAAAGGTATCACCGATTTAAATACCATAGAACGACTTAAGCATTTGGAACGTTTAAATGTTCTTACAAACGAAACAGTTCAAAACGTTATTGAAGCTTACGAAATTATGTGTAACATTATTCTCTCTCATCAGATAGAGCAGGCTAAAAACAATGAGAAGTTGGATAAGTTTATAAATCCTAAAAAATTATCCGTTTATAAGCAGGAAAAACTTAAAAACGCATTAAAAACCGTTTCTAAGTTTCTGGATACGGCTCTAAGTTATTTTACTGGTTCGCCTTTTTAAAAATGATTAAAAGTTTTTTCAATAGAATTTTAACGAGTAAAACAGACAAAGAACAGAATCAAAACGATCCAGTGGTTCTTTACGTTAAAAGACTCATATCCTCCAATAATCCTGAAAATAATCTGAAAAAAAAGTTGGAAGAAACCACTTTTACAATTATTGATACGGAGACTACAGGGCTTGACGAAAAAAGAGATAAAATTTTAAGCATTGCTGCTGTTAAGGTTAAAAATATCAGAATTATTGATATTTACAATGTATTTATAGATGCAGGTGTTAAGATTCCCGCAGAGTCTGTTAAATTTCACGGAATACTTGACAAAGATTTGAAAAACAAGCCGAAAATATACGAGATTTTACCTGACTTCATAAGATTTCTCAATAATTCAATTATAGTGGGACATCATATTAAATTTGACGTAAAAATGTTAAATAAGGATATCTTTTCCTACTTTAATGTTAAGCTTAACAATTATCTTATAGATACGGGACATCTTTATAACTTTGTGTCCAACAATGAAGGTAATGTTAGCCTTGACTTTCTCATGGAGAAATATAACGTTAAATGCGAAGAAGAGAACAGGCATAGCGCAATTGGAGATGCAATAGCAACGGCAGAGGTTTTTATAAAAATATTAAATATTTTAAAGGATAAGTTAAAGTATATTGAAGATTTTTATCATAATGGATTGATATTAAAGGTGTAAAATGAAATTTTCTCAAGAAGACCTTGCACTGCTATGTAG
>CAZLFW010000078.1:0-4021 GCA_964559045.1 uncultured bacterium | reverse complement strand
ATTTTTTCGCATAATCTATTGCAACATCCACATATCCGTTACTGACAAGTTTTTGCAAATATTCTTCATCAGAGCTTTCAGCATATACATTTCCATTGAAAATTAAAAAAATTGTTAATATAGTTTGAACAATTATTTTTTTCATTTCAATCTCCGTGAAATTTAATATGGAATTTCAAAAAATTCATAAAGCAAGCTGTAAACGGTTTTGCTTCCATCATAAAGAGTTGGCACTCCAAGTGTAAAAATATAGCTTTTTTTAACAAGCTCTTTGTCGTCGGAAACAATCCTTATAATTTTAAAACCTTCTTTTTTTAAGAAAATATACGGTTGAAACTGGAAAAGTTTTCCCTTTTTGGAAAATTCAATAATAATAAAATCAGTGTCATTTTTTTTCATAATGAGGTTTAATTTGAATTTTGATAAAAACTCTTTTAACGAAGCGTATTGGAATCCCATTCTGTTAAGAAAATTTTTTAACACATCTGCAAATTTCAGGAAAGGGTATAAGTCTATCTGATTCGGTTTTATGGCAGAATCTCTTTCTTTTTTATAGTAATTAATGTTAAAATCTGTTTTAAAAAAAATTCTTCCCACATTAAATTCCGGATTGTATGAAAAAACAATTTTAACTTCTCTTTTATAAAAATCAAAGTTGAGATATTCTTTGTATTTAAGTATCTTCTCTTTGGCATTTCCGTTAATGTTGTTAAATTCGAAAGAAACCTTGTAATCAGTATATGTTTTTTTTTGAGGTTTTGTAACAGCTCTGTAATAAATCCAACCTTCGAAATCTTCACCTTTTATCTTGTAAAAGCGTTTTTTATATCCTGTAACAATAAGTTTTTCGTTTTTTAACGCTTTTGCAACAACCTTGCATTTTACCGAAGGGCACTTTCTTACATTTGCTTTTTTATACTTTACAAATACGTATTTTATTGTTTTTGAACAGGCATTTGAAACGAAAACAAAACTAAAGACAGATAAAATACAAATAAATAGCTTGATTTTATTCATGGCTGAGATGTTTTTTTATTATTTCGGCAAGCTCTTTAACCTGATTGTCAAAAACGGTTCTTACGTCAATTATGTATAAATCGTTTTTTATTCTTCCTACAACAGGTGTGGGGATATTAAGTAGAATTTTTTCAATGGTTGCTGGTGACAATGTTTTGTGTTTTATAACGAGAACAACTGAAGGAACTTTGTTCATAGGGAAAGCGCCACCTCCAACATAAGAAAAATCTTCTTTTAAAAATATTTGAAAAGAGCCTGCATTATCCAATAAATTTTTGATTTTTGCAGCTCGTTTTTTTAATGTTGAAATATCGGTCATTATAAGTTTAAGAGATAAAATGTTCTCAACGGCTTTTTCCTTGTTGAAATAGTTTTTAAAAAGCGGTTCAAGAGCGGCAAGGGTAAACTTGCCTATTCGCAATGCCCTGTTTAAAGGATGTTTTTTTAATATTTCAATGTATTTTTTTCTTCCGAGAATAATGCCAGCCTGAGGTCCTCCGAGAAGTTTGTCGCCGCTAAAAGTAACAATATCCACACCTTTTTTTACGATACTTTCCACTGTGGGCTCATCTGGAAGTCCTATTTCAGAGAGGTCTATGAAAGAGCCGCTTCCCATGTCAAACATTACAGGTATTTCATGTTTTTTGCCTATTTCCACAAGCTCTTCAATTTTAACTGATTGAGCGAATCCCACTATTCTGTAATTGCTTGTATGAGCTTTAAGTATCAGTGCGGTATTTTCGTTAATTGCATTAATATAGTCTTTGGCATGAGTTTTATTGGTTGCTCCCACTTCTTTCAAAAAAGCTCCGCTTTGCTCCATAACTTCGGGAATTCTGAAAGAGCCTCCTATTTCTATAAGCTCGCCTCTTGAAACTATAACTTCCCTGTTTTTTGCCAAAGCTGAAAGCGACAGGAGCACAGCTCCAGCATTGTTGTTCACCACCATTGCATCTTCCGCACCTGTTAGATCCGTTAGGTATTTGATAATGTTTTGGTATCTAATTCCTCTTTTACCTGTTTTCAGGTTAAACTCAAGGTTGGAATAGTTGCATGATACTTTTTTAACGTTTTCCAATATTTCTTCTGACAGCGGAGCTCTTCCAAAGTTTGTATGAAGAACAATTCCCGTTGCATTAATTATCTTTTTTAATTGAGGAGAAAAATATGAAAAGGTTTTTAGCTTAATTTCTTCTATAATTTCATTGAAAATGTTTTCTTTTGAAAATTTTTCCGTATTGTTTTGAGGATTCTCCAAAATCTCTTTTTTGGCGGCGTCAATGACAATGTTTGAAATTTTTTTAATTATATTTTTCCCGTATTCATCGGATAATTTTTTAATTTCGGAATGTTCGAGTATTTTATCCATTTTCGGAATATTTTTGAGAAGATTTTTCATTATCTCTCTCCAATTAAATTTCTGCAATAATCTCTGAAATTGTTAACACCTATGAAAAATTCCCTCATCATTATTACCCAGTAATACTGCCCTTTACGAGTAAGTTTAATTTCGTCCGGGGTAAATTCGAGAGCTCCGTTAAGTCTGAAAAAGGCAAATTCTTTGAAAAGTTTCCTGTAAAAAGAGTTGCCGTATTTTCGAGAAATAAAATCTTTTTTTAGTGTTATTCCGAAAAGTTTTATTAAAAAGTCGTATCGCATCTGCTCAAGTAATGAAAATTTTTTCTCAGCTTTTAAAGAGAGTTTGCCTTTTGAAATGAGAGTGTTGTATTCGTTCAAATCAAAAGTGTTGGACAATATTCTGCCGTTGTAATATCCGAAAGAACCGCTACCTGCACCGAGATATTCGTCGTAGTCTATAATATATTCGTCTATCATTGTTTTTTTGCGAGAAAAGCACCATGCTGTGCCTGGAGAGTATTCTTTTTCTATTTGGGTGGCTATTTCATTGTAGAGAAGCTTTTCATGTGCGTAACTTATTTTGCCGAATCTTTTTTTTATTGTTTTTTCCGTGGATGCTGAAGCCATAAGAGGGTAAAACGTAACCTGATCCGCTTTTAAATTTTTTATTATTTCACAGTCTTTCCTTATATGCTCAATTGTCTGAGTGGGAAAATTGAAAATCATATCAATATTTAAAGTGGGAAAAGCACCGAGAGTGTCTTTGATTCTTGCCTGAATTTCCTCACCGCTTCCGTATTTGTGAAATCTGTCCATTTTTTTCAAAAGCTCGTTGTCAAAGCTTTGCACTCCCACGGAGAGCCTGTCTATGCCGCATTGAGATAAAATTTTGATTTTATTGTCTGTTAAATGATTGGGATTGGTTTCACAGGAGATTTCCTTTATGGAAAAAAGCTCTTTTATCAAATAAACAATCTCCGACAGTTCATTGATTAAAATAGTGGGTGTGCCGCCTCCTATGTATGAGGAGTAGAAATCAAAACCTATTTTTTTGTAATAAAGAATCTCCTTTTTTAAAGATTGAAAATATTCTTTTGCAATGTTTTTCTGAAATTTAAACCTGTTGAAAGAGCAGTAGGGACACAGCTCCTCGCAGAAAGGTATATGAATGTAAAGAAGAGGTTTCTTGCCTGTTGCAGGTTCTGGGGGCGTTATATCCGAATGAGTGTCGAATATAAGATTTTTCCCGTTATAATAACGTAAATATTTGGTTAAAATATATTCTGTAAACACGAACCGTTTATAGCAGTAAAAGGGAAAAAAAACAAGAAACAAATATAATCTAAATCCAAATTAAATTCGAATATCGAAATCCGAAACATATTAGTTCAAAGTTCAAAGTTATTAGTTCAACGTTGTGACATATCGTAATTTATAGTAATTCATTGTAATTAGTGGTAATTAATTGTTTAAAACTACCAAATCCTGTAAGGACAATTCATGAATTGCCCCTACCTAATCCCTAAATCCCAACATCACGTGGAACAGTATTACTTCAAAAGTATCTCCATCCCTTTCTCATATACTCTGCTGTTGCCTGTTATTTTTACATCCAACGGGTCAAAAAACAGTATCTCAACCTCTG
>CAZLFW010000077.1:0-10775 GCA_964559045.1 uncultured bacterium | reverse complement strand
TGGCTACTTGGGTAATATCTCCTTGTAAAAGCTCCAAATAAGATTTGTTTATTCTAATCATGATCTGTCAATTCCTCCTATAATAGCGTTTCAAACAATTATTTTTGTAGCTTCATTATATATATATTTAATATTTCAAATTAAGTCAAATTTTACGCTTTCAGTTTTTTGTAAAATATCTCACATTTGTCTTAATTTCTGGTAATGATTGTTAGACTTTTTGCTAAAGCTCACAAGTATACTACCCCAAGTTGTCAAGACAATTTTTTTTAAATTTTAATTCTTTTTTTACAACTTTTTTCTGTCTAAATTTCTTGGGGTATTATACTTCTAACTTGTTTGCATTTTTTTATTTTTTCTTAATGTAAAAGACTCTTGGTTTTGTGCCTTGGTCTTCTTTTAACACAAAATAATCGTTTGAATTGAGTTTTTTAAAAACTTCAGAATTTTTATCATTTAAATTCCCGAATGTTCTCACGTTTCCCAAGCATGTTGCCACACAAGCAGGCTCAAGTCCCACTTCCAATTTTTGCACGCAAAAAGTGCATTTGTTGACAACACCCTTTTCCTGATGAAGGTAACGTGCATCATAAGGACAGGCAGCTATGCAAAGCTTGCAACCTATACATCTTCTTTCGTCTATTCTTACGATACCGTCTTCTCTTTTAAAAGATGCTCCGGTAGGACATGCTTTAATGCAAGGTGCGTTGTCACAGTGATTACACTGCTGCGGTTGGAACTTTACAAACAGATTTGGAAATTTCCCTTTGGAAAACTCAACAACCCAATTTCGAAACTGTCCGTCAGGAACATCGTTTTCAGCTTTGCACGCAACCATACATCCGAAACATCCCACACATCTTTCTTCTTCTATTAACATTACCCAATTATTTTTGTTTTTATTCATTTTATCCCCCGTGATTACCACTCATTTTAAAATTTAATACGTAATCTGCAATTGAATAAATAAGCACCGATAGTCCAATAACACCTATTACAATAAGTATTTCATATAGCGAAGGTGTGTAAGGATTGTATAAATGCTGCTCCGCAAATCTGTAAACTGTTACCGGCACCTCTTTCAGCCTTAAAGGAACTATTTCACCTCCAACCACAAGGTCGTATCTGATAATAAAAATACCAATCAGGTTAGAGAGTCCTGCAAAAAGGTATCCTTTAATAGTTCTGAACTTAGGGGTGAGTAGTATAACTACCGGTAGAACAATACCGAGAAATATTTCGAAAAACCAGAAATTAGTTGAATAGGGTCCGTTAATGAAAGCCATTATAGCTTCAAATTCGTGAGGCGGTTCTCCGTAAGTGCCAACAAGAATTTTCCAGACTTCAAAAAATATGTAAATGAATAGTAGAAAAAGGAATATTTTAGAAAGAGCTTCAATCCCTTCTTTTTCTTCTTTTGAAAAAGGCTCTTTTTTCAACATTTTTGGAAGTATGTAAATAATCAATATAAGCCCTGCTCCTGACAGCATAGCTGACATTATAAAGTAAACAGGCATAAGAGGACCGTGCCAAAAAGGTCTTGCAAGTTGGTATCCGAATACCGCCCCGAGATTACTGTGAGCGGCAACAGCTGATATAACTCCGAGCAAGCCGAAAAGGTGCGCTTTTTTATGATTTTCCGCTGTAAGGAAAATAAATTCGAGAACCATAAAGACAAGATAAAAAGAATACAAAATACCCATCCATAAAATAGGTGATTCAAAGTTGGGTGAAATCATTCCCCATGTGAATAACCTGAAAGGATGCTCAAGCTCAATTGCAATTGTGGCAAACCCCATTAACATGCAAACAATTGCCATGAATATTGAGCGTTTTGCAAAGACCATTAATTTTTTAACTCCGAACACGTGTCCTATTGCTGATACGAGACAGAGCCCAGTAGAGGTTACAACAAAAAATACGTATGTTGAAAGGAGAAGCCCGAGAGGGACCTTGTCTGTTACATTGTAAGCGTGATGGTGCCCCTTAAAAATGGCGAAAATTGCACCGTATGCACCTATAGCTACAATTGCGAGCCAAAATGCAGTCCATATTTTATTTATGTTTTTTAAATTTTCAATTTCTATAAAATCGTTCAATTTCATTATATGCCTCCTTAAGCTTTTTCTATTGAGACAAAGGTATTTTCATATCCATGTGCATGTGATATGGGGTCAAATGCAGGTTTATCCATTAACAGATTATCATATATTCCTTTTCTGTATGTTCTGATAAAACCTTTTGACAGTCTTCCGAAACCGTGTGCCGCAAAGATAATCCCTTCCCTTATCCTTTCGGTAACATAAGCTTTTGCTTTGTCCGTTTTGTAAGAGCCTGTGGACAACCTTACAAATTCTCCGTTTTTAATACTGAATTTCATTGCATCTTTGGGGTTTATCCACACCATATTTTCAGGATAAAGCTCTGTAAGCCATTTATTGTTTTGAGTTCTCGCATGGGTGTGCATTGAAACTTTACCCACAGTAAGCCGTAATTTTCCTTTTGGCGGTTGAGGAACCTGTTTGTATTCGGGCAGAGGCGGAAATCCGTTTTCCTTGAACTCTTCAGAGAACAGCTCTATCTTACCGGAAGGGGTTTTAAAATATAACATATCAAGATCATATTCATACACTGGAAATCTCTTGAAAACTATGAATCCGTTCCTTTTTAGTTTGGAGTATTTTATTTTTGACCTTCTCAGTCTAATTTTATTTACTTCATTTATATCCTTAAAATCAAAGTAATCTTCAAGCCCCAGCTTTAATCCGAGATTTTTTGCAATCCACCATCCCGGCTTGGAGTCATAAAGAGGAGGAATTGCTTTTTCAACGAGAGAGATAAAAGGATGCGGCCATCTCCCTATCCTGAAATTGTCGTCTCTTTCAAGATAAGTGCACTCGGGCAGAACAACGTCCGAATAAAGAGCTGTTTCAGTGAGCATTGTTTCAACGGTAACAACAAGAGGAATATTTTTCAGCATTTTAATGATTTTTTCAGTTTGAGGCATATTGGCAAGGATGTTTGTGCCGTAGACAAACAAAGCTTTTACTTTTCCATATTCAGTAAGCTGTGGTAGTGAATTAAGAAAACCTTCGAATTTGTCTCCAAGAGGAAAAGCTTTTTTCATGCCTGCTCCGTCAACTCTAACCGCTTTTCTGAATCTGGGATGAGGATAACCTTTTATCTTACGCTTGGTTGGAATGAAAAATCCTCCTTTTTTACCGTAATTCCCCATTAAAGCGTTTAAGATTGCGATTGCTCTTGTAGCTTGTGTCTCAATACCGTATCTTGCGTTTCTTCTCGGAGGCATTACAAAACAAGCTGGTTTAAAAGAAGCAAGTTCCCTTGCTATTCGAACAATGTCATTTTCTGGAATTTCGCTTTCTTTTGAAGCCCATTCCACGGAATACTCTTTGATAAATTCTTTTAATTCGTCAAATCCCGATGTAACTTTTTCAACAAATTCTTTATCGTATAATTCCTCGTCAATAACCACCCTTATTAATCCGAGAGCAAGAGCCAAGTCTGTCCCCGGTTTTATGGGCAGCCATTTGTAGGCTTTTGATGCTGTTGTGTTAAATCTCGGATCAACAACAACGTATTTTCCACCGTTTTGCAAAAATTTTACAAAAGCCCTTGTCTCTCCAACCTGAAGTGCTTCCATGTTGTTTCTACCGAAATTTATGATATATTTAGCGTTTTCAATGTCATAAAGAGGAAAGCTGCTTAAATGATGCCCGTATGTGACATGCCATGCCACTTCTCTTGAGCCTTTTCATTGGGTCCAGCTGGCAGCATAGACGTTTCTGCTGCCCATTGCCCTTAACAGGTATTTAAAATGAGCGCCTCCGTGTCCGTGAGATGTAAGGTGTATTTTTTCAGGCTCTTTTTCAACAAGAGGTTTTAACCTTTCGGCTATGTAGTTGAAGGCTTCTTCCCAAGATGCTTTTTTCCATTTGTTGGAACCTTTTTCTCCTGTTCTTATTAAAGGATATTTAAGCCGGTTTTCATCGTAAAGAGCTGCTATACCTGAATTCCCTTTGGCGCAAATTTTACCGTCATTTAAAGGATGATTGGGAATCCCTTCTATTTTTTTTACAACTCCTTTCACTGTTTTCACTTTGATTCCGCAGGTCCAGAAACACATGTTGCAATAGTTGTATGTCCACTTCCCTTTCTCGTATTTTTCGAAAAAATCTTGTTCCACAGGTTTAACGGGAGTTGCTTTCAATTCTTTTAACAGTGCAGGAGAAATTGATAAAGCAGCTGTTCCAAGAGCCGTTGTTTTAAGGAAAGAACGTCTGGTAATTTTTTTATGGCTTTGCATTATACTACTCCTTTTTATTTAATAAAATATAATGGCAGAAAAATAAAATGATTTAATTTTTCAAGTAACTTGTTTCGAACGGTGAATACAACAGAGAGGATTTTAAAAAACAGTTAAAATTTCCGCAACTCCTTTAATAAGAGCTGCGGAATAAAAAATTAAAATAAAATTTTAACAGCCTCCGCCTTCTTCTTCACCGCCTCCGTAAAGCATTTTCATGGCTTTTTCAAATTTTTTCCAAAGCGCCTCGTTTTTAGGGTCCTGCTGAATAGCCATTTTGTAAAACTTCTTAGCTGCCATGTAATTTCCTATTTTACAGGCTTTGTCGCCTTTTTCAATTAATGCTCCTGTGTTGGCAGCAAAAACAGCGGTTGAAAGAAACAGAACAATCACGAATGCTGATACAAACTTTTTCATAAAAAACCTCCTTTAATGTCAAAACTAATTATTAACTTACTAATCAAAATAAATATATCTCTTGGAAAAGTCAAGTTAATAAGTATTAATTTTAGATATTATATTCTTTCCCTCCTCTGAAAAGAGGGAAAGAACTGTGATTTTTCTATTTGAAATCTGGGGGATACATAAAATCAGGGTCCATTTTGTAAGATTGGCATAATCCGTAAGAACGCCAGCCGTTTAGCCTGCTTTTAACATTATAGTAAAAAGAGTATTTTTTCATTAATTTCTTCTCTGCTTTGCTTTTGCCGTAGCTAAGAGGCTTGCCTTCAAACCCGTATTTAATATTGTAAACGTTTTTAAATCCTGCTTTTGTTAACAAATCAGAAGCAACTACAGATCTGTCTCCGCTTCTGCACATAATAAGAAGCATATCTGTTTTCTTAAATTTTTTACTCATTTCTTTAACAAAGTTTTTATTTAATCCTTTGCCGTATTTTGATTTTTTGCCTACTTTACCTGTCCAGAATTTAACGGGAAAATTGTATGCCATGTATGTCATCCCGCCTTTTTTGTAGCAGGCATGTCCTATAAGCTGGTATTCAGCTCTTGTCCTAACGTCAATAAGGTATGTGTTAGGCTGTGAAAGAACCATGTTGTAAGCCTCTATTGCTGTAATGGTTTTTGCAACCTTAGGCACAGGAAGAGGACCGGTATAACATGTTTTCACCATCTTTTTTTCCATTGCATAACCTGTTGTCAAAAAAACAAGCATTAGCAGTGACGCCAGTAAAAATAAAAAACTTTTTCTTTTCATCTTTCCCTCCTTTTTTAATGTTAACAATTAAACATTGTTATATTTTACTATTTAAACCTTCTGCACGATAAAGTCAAATAAATAAAATTGATAATTATATTCAAAATTATTGAAAAAATATTTTTTATGATGTAATATGGCAATATGGATATTTCATTCAGACATCTTGAAATTTTTGTAACAGTTGCCAAGTTCAAAAGTATCAGCAAAGCTGCGGAGGAGCTTTATCTTTCTCAATCAGCGGTAAGTATGGCGTTGTCTGAATTTGAAAAAAGAATTGGCGTTAATCTTTTTGATAGGGCAAATAAAAAATTTTTTCTGAATAATTACGGAGAAAAGGTTTTTTTTCAGGCTCAAAATATCATATCAATGCTGCACGAGCTTAAAAATGTCGCCAAGTGTGACGATTTTTCCGGTAAATTGTCCATAGGAGCCACTCAGACAATTGGAAATTATGTTGTCCCTTATATAATCAGTAGTTTTAAAAAGCAGTTTCCAAAAGTAAAAATATTTTTATACGTGGAAAATACAGAACAGATTTTAAAAAAGCTTATGAATTTTGAAATTGATTTGGCTTTTGTTGAAGGTGTTGTTGAACTAAGCGATGTGGATATTTTTCCATGGATGAAGGATGAAATAGTTGTTTTTTCTGCCCCGAATTATCCTTTGGCTAAAAAAAATAAAATTACAATAAACGATTTGAAAAAAGAAAAGTGGATTTTAAGGGAAAAAGGCTCGGGAACAAGAGATATTTTTCAGAGAGAAATAGTTAAGAAAATCAAAGATTTGGATATATATCTTGAAATTGGACATACCGAAGCGATAAAAAAAATGGTTGAAGCAGGTATAGGAATAGGCTGCCTTTCGGAGCTTACAGTTAAACGTGAGCTTGAGCTGGGATTGTTGAAAAAACTGGAAATTCCTTTTAAAATTTTGAGAAAATTTCAGATAGTTGTTCATAAAAAAAAATTTTTAACACAGCTCCTTCAAAAATTCATAACTTTTTCAAAAAAAAATTTCACTTTTTAATATTAAAAAAATAAAACATTGGTTTGTTTGCCGTTAGTGGTGATCGTTGAAACAATTTTAAAAAACAATATTTTCAATGGAATGTAAAAAAAATTTTTATAAAACAAAATTTTTCTTGACATTAACGCTTTATTTTTTTATTAATTTTCCACCTAACGTTAACTTTATGTGGGCTATAAGGGAAGAAATTTATTAAAACATTATTTTATAGATGACAAATTATCAGGAAGGTAAAAGAATGGGTGAAAAACAAAAGTCAAAAGAGATTTTAAAAGGAGAAAATATTACTTTAACATTCGGCGGTGTAGTTGCTTTAATGGATGTGAGTTTTACTGTTTACAATGGTGAAATTTTTTCCATTATAGGACCTAACGGTGCAGGTAAATCCAGTATGTATAATGTTATTTCCGGTTTTTACAAGCCTCAAAAAGGTAAAGTTTTTTTTAAAGGAGAAGATATTACAAAATATTCTCCACATGTGATAGCCAAAAAAGGGATGGCAAGGACATTTCAAAATCTCGAGCTTTTTAAAGGTATGAGCGTGCTTGAAAACCTTATGCTGGGCAGACATATCCATATTAAAAACAATTTACTTACCGATATTTTCTGGTTTGGCAAAGCAAGAAACACTGAAGTGGAGCATAGGAAAATAGTTGAAGATATAATTGATTTTCTTGAAATAGAGTCTTACAGAAAGAAGCCTGTTGGAATGCTTCCTTACGGAATACAAAAAAGAGTTGAGCTGGGAAGGGCTCTTGCATTGCAAGGTGATATCGTTTTGTTGGACGAGCCTATGGCTGGAATGAACCTTGAAGAAACGGAAGATATGGCAAGGTTTATAATAGATATTAATCAGGAGTGGAAGAAAACAGTTGTTTTGATTGAGCATGACATGGGAGTTGTTATGGACCTTTCAGACAGGGTTATGGTTTTGAACTTCGGAGAAAAAATAACCGAGGGCAAACCTGAAGACGTTCAGAAGCATCCTCAGGTTGTCGAAGCTTATCTCGGAGGCGAAGAAGGCGTGTTTCTCGGCAGATAACATTTGCCCGAACAATTAATTTATAACTAAGGGAGGAATATAGATTATGAGCGGTTCCAATAAAAATATCGACTGGGAAAAAGAATGGGAAAAACCCCCAAAAGATTACCTGCCGGATATTGATATAGACAAAATGACATTTCCCAAGCTTCTTTTGAAAGCATACAAAAAATTTGGCAAATCCAAAGTAGCTTTAAGAGAAAAAGAGTTTGGAATTTGGCAGACTTATACATGGGCGGATTATTACGAACATGTTAAATACTTTGCTCTTGGTTTAAAGGCTCTTGGTTTTGAAACAGGTGATAAGATCTCCATAATAAGTGATAACAGACCAGAATGGGTTTACGGCGAGTTGGCTGCTCAATGTTTGAGAGGATGCGGCATAGGGATTTATCAAGACTCTATTGTTAAAGAAGTTGCTTATATTATTGATCACTCAGACAGTAAATTTGTTATTGCCGAAGATCAGGAGCAAGTTGACAAAATGTTAGAAATTAAGGATGATTTTCCTAAAGTTCAAAAAATTATATATCATGATCCCAAAGGTATGTGGAAATATAAAGACCCGATTTTAATGCCATTCTGGGAAGTTGAAGAATTAGGAAGAAAATATGAAAAAGAGCATAATGTTAATTTTGAAAAACTAATTGAAGAAACAGACCCTTTTGATGTGGCTCAAATTTGCACCACTTCGGGGACAACGGGATTTCCCAAACTTGCAATGCTTACCCATCACAATTTGTTGACAATGTCATATAATCTCGGAATAGTAGACAGAAAATATGAAAGTGATGAGTTTGTCTCTTTTCTGCCGCTTGCATGGGTTGGTGAGCAGATGATGTGTATTGCAAGTGCATTGCTTTTTAATTTTACCATCAATTTTCCCGAAGAGGTTGAAACCACCAATGAAAATATCAGGGAAATCGGACCTAATCTAATGTTTTCTCCTCCAAGGGTTTGGGAGAATCTTGCTGCAACTGTTCAGGTCAAAATACTTGATGCTTCTCCTATAAAAAGGTGGTTTTTTAACAAATTTCTACCAGTGGGATACAGGTGGGCTGATTATAAGTTTCAGAAAAAAACTCCGCCTTTAAGTGAAAAAATAAAATATTGGCTTGCTTATGTTCTTGTTTTTAGAGCATTAAAAGACAGACTCGGCTTTTCAAAGATGAGAAGTGCCACCACTGGAGGCGCCGCTCTTGGTCCAGATACTTTTAGATTTTTTCATGCTCTCGGAATAGAGCTTAAACAGATTTACGGACAAACGGAAATAGCAGGTATTTCCTGTATTCACCGGGACGGTGATATAGATTTTGACTCTGTAGGCAAACCTATTCCAGATACGCATATTAAAATTACAGAAGATGGTGAAATTATTTCTAAAAGTCCAAGTGTTTTTGTAGGTTATTATAAAAACGAAAAAGCCACAAAAGAAACCGTTATTGACGGTTGGTTATATTCTGGAGATGCAGGATATTTTAACGACAGAGGGCATCTTGTTGTTATCGACAGGGTAAAAGACGTGATGACCCTTAAAGACGGCACAAAATTCTCGCCTCAATTCATTGAAAATAAACTCAAGTTTTCTCCATATATTAAAGAAGCTGTTTGTATTGGACATGAGAAAGATTATATTGTGGGGATGATTTGTATTGATTATGAAATTGTGGGTAAATGGGCTGAAACCCAAAGAATAGAATACACTACGTATACAAATTTGTCTGCAAATGATAAAGTGCAGGAATTTATAGAGAAAGAGGTTGTAAAAGTCAATGAAGGTCTTCCAGAAGCATCCAAGATAAAAAAATTTGTATTGCTATACAAAGAGCTCCATGCTGATGACGATGAGCTTACAAGGACAGGAAAAGTTAGAAGAAAATTTGTGGAAGAAAGATACGTAAGAGTTATAAAAGGAATGTATAATAACGAAGAAATCATTCCTATAGAAGATACAATTAAATTCCAAGACGGTAAAACAACCACAATTAAAACACAATTAAAAGTAAGAACATATAAAGGAGAGTAAATATGGAGTTTTTTATACAGTTATTAATAACCGGAGTTGTTCTCGGTAGTATTTACGCCCTTGTTGCATTGGGATTTGTGCTCATTTATAAATCCACGGGAGTTATTAACTTTGCTCAGGGTGAATTTTTAATGCTCGGTGCTTATATTTGTCTTCAAATGGTTGTAGGATATCATATGAATTTTTGGGCATCTTTTGTGCTCACCTTAATAGTTTGCGGAATTATCGGGTTGTTAATCGAACGATTGTTTTTAAGACCTATGATTGGTGAACCAATTATTTCAATTATTATGCTTACCATTGGTTTGTCCAGTGTTTTGAGAGCAGTTATGCAGCTTTTCTGGGGAACGCAAACCAAAGTTTTTCCTCAAATTTTTTCGGAAAAACCTCTGCACATTACCGAGCATATAGGGATTTCGGAAGTATACATTTACAGTATTATTTTTGCTGCAATTTTCCTTACTATTTTCACATTGTTTTTTAAATTTAACAGAAGCGGTATTGCCATGAGAGCGACAGCCGACGATCAGCAGGCTGCAATGAGTATGGGGATAAGCATTAAAAAGATTTTTGCTCTTGCATGGTGTATTGCTGCAATTGTTTCTGCTGTTGGCGGAATACTCATAGGTAATATTAACGGTATCAACGTATCACTTAGTTTTTACGGATTAAAGGTTTTCCCTGTTGTTATACTCGGCGGTTTGGACAGTATAGGTGGAGCAATTGTCGGCGGGTTGATAATAGGTGTTCTTGAAAATCTATGCGGCGGTTATCTCGACCCTATTATGCCGGGTATAAAGGAAGTTGCACCTTTTATAGTCCTTGTTGTAATTCTTATGATTAAACCTTACGGTTTATTCGGAACCGAAGAGATTGAAAAAGTATAAGCATTATATAATTAAATTTCAATAATGGAGGAAATAAAGATATGAATTATGGTGTATGCGGTGATTTTAAAGAAACTTATGAAAAAGACATGGAAATATATCAGACATGGTTTCACAGATGTTGTCTTTACGGCTTTTTAATTCTGCTTTATCTGTTTCCGCTATTCGGCAGCAAATACCTGCTTTATGTGGGAAACATTATGGCAATTGGTGTAATAGGTGCCATTGGTCTTAATATACTTACAGGT
>CAZLFW010000076.1:0-10056 GCA_964559045.1 uncultured bacterium | reverse complement strand
CTAAAAGAAATTATATATAAAATCAATAATAACAAAATTAATTATTCCCTTATAAGTAACAATGCAATAAAAACAGTTAAAGAAAAATATTCGATAGAGCCTCTCTCCAACCAAATAGCTATTTTTTTTAAAAAAATTCTTTGTAATAACAAATAATCAAACAATTGAATTTGTTTACTTTATTTTATTTTCATATTGCAAAGATATTCATATTGAAGTAATAATCCAAAATGGAGCTTTCAACAGTGCTTATAGTTAAAAACGAATTGAAAAATTTGGAAATTTTACTTCCTTCCCTTAATATGTTTTCTGACGAAATTGTCATTGCAGACACAGGCTCAAAAGATAACACTGAAAAATTTCTTAATTCGCTTCCTTTTGCAGACAAAATAGTTTTTGAAAAAATCAAATGGAAAAACGATTTTGCATACGCAAGAAACAGCTCAATAAAACTTGCTTCAAAAGAATTTATTTTCTGGATTGATGCTGACGACAGAATAGAAGACAAAGAGGCTGAAAAAATTTTCAAACTGAAAAATAAGTTTGAAAAAGACAAAATTTTCGCTTTAAAACTTTTTAATCAATCAGACAAAACTTTATCATATCAATTGCGAATTTTTCCCAATGTTAAGGATATAAAATTCAAATATCCTGTTCACGAGCAACTTCACTTTAATCAAAAGAATTTTAAAATCTTTTTTGAAGACATTGTTATCATTCATACGGGATACGTTGACAGAGACCTGTTAAAAAGGAAACAGTTGAGAAATTTGTCAATTTTAATGAAAACAGGAGCCAAAGACCTCTATACTTTTATTCAAATAGCTGAAAGTTACAAAATGTTATCCGAATATTCAAAAGCCGAAGAATTTTTTTTAAAAGCACTTAATTATAAAGAAAAAGAGGACAACAAAGAGCTCATAGGTTTTCTCCATATAGAGCTCTTCAAGGTTTCTCTTCTCCTCGGCAAGCATGATAAAGCGCAAGAATATTTGAAAGAAGCGGAAAAATACTCTTTTTTCTTCCCTATTGCAGATTACTTTACAGCAAGAGAATATTTCAAATTAAAAAACTATAAAAAAGCTGCCATATATTTTCAATTTTTTTTAAAAAAACATCAATCAAAAAAATATTTAAACCCTGTCCCTGCAAAAACAGAAGAGAGTGCAAAATTTTTTCTTGCAAAATCTCTATTTTTCACAGGGGATTTAAAAGAAGCTGAAAAACTCATCAAAGAGCTTCTAAAGATTTCACCTGAAAACAGAGCTTACAAATACTTTCAAAAAAACTTCAAAAAACATTAAACGGGAATGCCAATGATTAATCATCTTTTAAAAATTTTACCACAACATAGCATAGTCAGCGACTCTGATTTATTGGAAACTTATTCCGAGGACAAATCAACGGTTTATAAGAAAAAACCTTCCGTTGTTGTTCGTCCGAAGAATATTCGGGAAATTAAAAACGTGCTAAAATTCGCAAGAGAAAACAACATTCAGATAATATGCTGGGGACAAGGGACATCGGTTACCGGCACATGTCTTTCATTTCATAACAATTCCATTGTTCTTTCACTTGAAAGGCTTAACAGGATTTTGGAAATAGACACGAAAAATCTAATCGCTGTTGTTGAGCCGGGAGTAGTGGTTTCCAAATTAAAACAGGAAGCGGAAAAACATAATCTATTTTATCCTCCCGACCCTGCAAGCTTTGAAAGCTCAACCGTAGGAGGTAACATTGCCACAGGAGCAGGAGGTCCTTCCGCTGTGAAATACGGTGTTACCAAAGATTATGTTACCGGAATGGAAGTTATTTTGTCAAGCGGCGAGACAATAACTTTAGGTGGTAAAACAGTTAAAAACTCTTCAGGTTATAATTTAAAAGAGCTTTTTGTATCTTCTGAAGGCACCCTCGGCATTATAACGAAAATTTTTCTGAAACTGCTTCCCAAACCAACATACACACTTACAATTTACATTACCTTCCAAAATATTCTTTCACTACTGCAAAGTGTTAACCTGATTCTTACAAATTCTTTACTTCCTAAAACAATAGAATATATTGACGACATTGCTCTTTTCTACCTGAAACAAAAATTTTCCCTACCAGATAAAAACTCTTCTTCATCCCTTATCATTGAAATAGAATATGACCATGTAAACCAAAAAGATTTTATTGTTGAAAAAATTTACAATATTTTATCCGTTATAAAAGGTTTCAGGGAGATGTTCCCACTTGAATCTCCATTAAAAGAAAGAGAAATATGGAGTGCAAGACGCTCCATAGGAGAAGTGTTCAGAGAAAATTTCAATAAAATTTCAAAAGCAGACATTGTTGTTCCGAGAGGATATATTTACGAAACAATCAAAGAGATTAAAGAGTATGCTGACAAAAACAAACTTAAAGCAAGCTGTTTCGGACACGCAGGAGACGGGAATATTCATGTAAACCTTTTATCGCAAAATGAAATAAACAAAAAACATGTTAAAAACATTTATAAAACAGTTAAAAAATATAACGGTATGCCTTCGGGAGAACATGGCATAGGCATATACAAAAAAGAGTTTTTGAAAGATTTTTTAAGTGAAAAGGAAATTGATTTAATGAAAAAAATAAAAAAAATATTTGACCCTTATTGTATCTTGAATAAGGGTAAAATATTTGATATATGAATCTGTTTTAAAATGGATTTTTATATCATAGAGGAGAATACAATGGAAACTGAAAAAAATTATTTGCGCAATTTTTTACATGATGATATACTTGAACTTGGTTTTGACGAAAATACAGTTGACATTGCTCTGGATGCTTTTATAGAATCAATGGAGACCTCCATGCCGCAACTGTTGGAAGCAATTGAAAACAATGATAATGAAAATATTCGTTTTCACGCACATACTTTAAAAGGCACTTTTGCCAATTTTAAAAATGAGACTTTTCGGAATATAGCGGACCTGTTTAAAAAAATGGAAGAAGATGCCAAAAACAACACGGGAAGCGAACATATTAACGAAACTTTGGCTCAAATAAAAAAATTATCTGAAAAATGGCTTAAAATTTAAATATTTTAAGAATAAAGGAGGGGATTATGATACCCAAGGAAAAGATAAATCAATATTATGAAGAATATATTGACGACATATCTTCATTAATGGAGGAGGAAGATGAAGCATCTTTCAAACTCGGAGAAAAAATCAAAAATCTGAGGAAAAATAAAAATCTTACAATCGAAGATATTTCCCAAAAAACAGGCTTTGACAAAAGTTTACTGCAAGATATAGAAGATGAAAAAGTTCATCCGCCTCTTGCAGTTATTATTAAGCTTTCAAAAGCTCTTGATACCATTATGAGCTCGCTACTTTCCGAAGGCGGTAAAAAATACTCGGTAATGAGGGCAAAAGATCATAAAGTTCATCCGAGAAAAGCCAATGAACTGTATAAATATTTTTCCCTTTCAGAGGAAGTTGAAGAAAGACACCTTGATTCTTTCATTGTAAAACTTTACCCTAATGACAATCAGGAACTAACTGTTCATGACGGTGAAGAATTCATATACGTTCTTGACGGAGAAGTAAAAGTTTTAATCGACAATAACACTGAAATTATTTCAATAGGGGAATCAATCCATTACCATTCCACACTTCCCCATTTCATAACGTCAAACACTAACGAGCCTGCTTTAATATTGGCTGTAATCTACAACGGATAACGGAGGCAAAATGAAATTTTCCGAGTATTTTATTCCTACATTGAGAGAAGAACCAGCAGAAGCGGAGGTTATCAGTCATAAGCTTATGATGCGTGCGGGAATGATTAGAAAAGTTGCAGCAGGCATTTACAACTACCTTCCCCTTGGATTAAAAATGATTAGAAAAGTTGAGCAAATAGTTAGGGATGAAATGAATAAAGCAGGTGCAATAGAACTGCTTATGCCTTCTGTTTGCCCATCAGAGCTGTGGAAAGAGAGTAAAAGATGGGACTTCTACGGAAAAGAGCTTTTAAGGCTCAAAGACAGACATAACAGAGAATTTTGCATAGGTCCCACTCATGAGGAAGTTATAACCGATTTGGTAAGAAAAGAGATTAAATCGTATAAACAGCTTCCTGTTAATTTTTACCAGATACAAACCAAATTCAGAGATGAGATTCGTCCGAGATTCGGTTTAATGAGAGGCAGAGAATTTATAATGAAAGATGCCTACAGTTTTGACATTGATAACGAACATGCGGAAATTAGCTACAAAAAAATGTTTGACGCATACACCAATATATTCCAAAGATGCGGTTTGGAATTTAGAACCGTGGATGCGGATACAGGTAGCATAGGAGGAAGTTTTTCACACGAATTTATGGTGCTTGCAAAAAACGGAGAAGACGCCATAGTAAGCTGTAATTCTTGCAGCTACAGTGCTAATGTGGAAAAATCTCCCGTTAAAAAATTTGCCTACAATGCCGATTTAACCAACGAAAAGGAGCTCACCCCAGAGGAAGTGTATACACCCAATGTTAAAACAATTGAAGAAGTGAGTAATTATCTTAATATTCCGGTAAACAGAATTTTAAAAACAATTATCTTAACTGACGGTGAAAATGTTGTTGCAGCACTTGTAAGAGGCGATTTTGACGTTAATATAGTAAAAATCAAAAATATTTTGGATTGGGACACAATATTTTTTGCAACAGAAGAAACGGTTAAAGCAGTTACAAACGCTCCCTCCGGATTTTCAGGTCCCATAAACATCAAATGTCCAGTGATAGCGGACTACTCAGCAGAAGGTTTGAAAAACTTCGTAATAGGAGCAAATAAAAAGGATTATCACATTAAAAATACAAATTTTAAAGATATAGGAGAAGTAACATTCCATGACATTAGAAACGCGGAATCCGGAGATCCTTGCCCACAATGTGAAAAAGGCGTTCTTGAAATTTTCAGAGGAATAGAAGTGGGACATATTTTTAAATTGGGGACAAAGTATTCCGAAGCAATGGGTGCATATTTTCTCGATAGCAACGGAAAGAGGAAACCTTGTATAATGGGCTGTTACGGAATAGGGATAGGAAGAACCGCTGCTGCTGCAATAGAACAAAATTTTGACGACAAGGGAATGATTCTCCCTCTCCCCATTTCACCTTTTACAGTGCATCTTTTGCCTGTAGATTATAAAAATGAAGAAATAGGGAAAGTTACTGATAACATATACAATTTACTTCAAAATTCAGGCATTGACGTTTTAATGGATGACAGAAACGAACGTCCCGGTATAAAATTCAACGATGCCGACCTGCTCGGATTTCCATACAGAATTACCATTGGCAAAAAAACTTTGAAACAGGGTAAAGTTGAAATTTACGAGAGAAAATCCGGCAATGTAAATTTAACTGATATTGATTCTATATCAGATTTTATAACGATGCTGGAGAATCAAGCAAATTGATACGCAAAATTTACGGTATAAATCCCGTTGCCGAAGCATTACATTCGGAAAATTTAACTGTTGAAAAAATCTTTATAAGAGAAGGAAGAAAAGACAAAAAAATAAAAAAAATTATTTCAACGGCAAAAGAAAAAAAAGCCAAGGTTTTTTTCCTTGATAAAAATTCTTTTGCAAAAAGGTTCGGAGATGCTTTTCATCAAGGTATTTTCGCTGAAATTTCAAGCTTCAGATACCACTCGCTTGATGAACTTCTCGAATATAAAAAAGAAAAATGTTTTTTTCTTATTCTCGATTCAATACACGACCAGCAAAACTTCGGCAATATCATAAGAAGTGCGGAGTTTCTCGGTGTTAACGCTGTTATAATAACCAAAGATAAAAATGCAAAAGTAACCGAAACAACCGTTAAAATATCTTCTGGCTCCGTTTTTCACATACCTATAGTAAAAGAGGTTAACTTATCTTCGGTGATACATAGATTAAAAGAAAATTTTTTCCACATAGTTTCAACATCGCCTGACGGAAGTTCCAACTTTCCGTCCTTTGACAAACTGGAAAAAGTTGCATTAATAATAGGCAACGAGGAAAAAGGTATAAGGAGTAATTTACTAAAAAAAAGCGATTATATTATTGGAATAAAAAGATATGGAAAAACTAATTCGCTCAATGCATCAGCATCAGCGGCAATCTTAATTTATACAATTGGAAAGGCTCTGTATGGCTCTTAGAGTAAAAGCATTTGCAGATGCAAGAAAAAGACTGATTAAAGAACTCTTAGAAAAAGGTATTAAAGACAAAAATGTATTGGATGCGTTCCAAAATGTGCCGAGACATATGTTTGTGCCTTATGTTTTAAGATTTGACTCGTATAAAAACACCGCACTTCCCATTGGCAAAAATCAAACCATTTCACAGCCTTTAACAGTAGCCATGATGACTCAGGAGCTGGAATTAACCGAAAAGGACAAAGTTCTTGAAATAGGAACGGGAAGCGGTTTTCAAACAGCTATCATAGCTTATATTGTGGATAGTGTTCACACAATAGAAGTTATTCCTGAATTTTCTTTAAAAGCTCGAGAAATCCATAAAAAACTCGGATTTAAAAATATTGCTTATAAAATAGACAACGGTTCAAACGGTTGGAAAGAATTTGCCCCCTTTCAAAAAATAATGGTAACAGCAGCATTACAATCTTATCCTGAAAAACTTTTTGAACAACTTGATACCGGCAGAGGCATAATAATCTTTCCTCTGATTAAACAAAACACTCAACTGCTTATTAAAGCGACACTTGATAAAAACAAATTTTCTGAAACCATTATCGACGAATGCAATTTTGTAACGGCAAAATAGGATTTAGGGGTTAGGATTTGGTATTTTTAAATATAACTAATTACAATTAATTACTATAAATTGCGATATGTCATAACTTTGAACTAATAACTTTGAACTTTGAACTAATAACTTTGAACCTTGAACTAATATGTTTCGGATTTCGGGTTTCGATATTCGAATTTATTTAGGATATGGGCTATAAAATATTAACACATACAGCAGATTTTCTGGTAACTTTTTCCGGAGATTCCGTTGAATCTATGGAATATACCATTTTGGAATTTTTTAAAAATGAAATCATAGAATCTTGTAAAAAAACCGAAGATTTTTTTATTACTGAAATTGAAGAGGAAGATTTTGCTTTTTCCGTTATAGCGATTTTAAACGAAATAATATTCAACCTTGAACAAGGTAAGGCAATTAATAGAATTAAATTTTCAGGGAAAAATAGTTTTAAATTCAAATGCACACTTGAATTTGTGAAATGTTCGGAAATAACGGTAAAAACAGAGCTTAAAGCAGCAACCTACCATAACATACGCAAAATCAATATTTCTGAAAAACCGTTAAAATTAAGCGTTTTATTCGACGTTTAGCTAAGAATAATCACCTCTTATATATTTCTCCATTTCAATATTTGAAATAAATACGGTTTTATCAATAAGCTCTTTTGCCTCTTTGTTCCGAATATTATCGGAAATCTTGGACAAATCGGAAACAGTGCTATTTAGGCTTGAGAACAGCCCTTTTACATTTTTGTTCTCCTTAACACTTGAAACTATTTTCGACAAAATATCTTCGGTTTTTCCAACAAGCTCCAAGCCTTTGTCAAGAAATAACTTGTCAGAAGATACTTCGGAAATATTAAGCAGTTGTGATTGAGGCATAATATTGTCTACCTTTGAGGATTTTGGTTTGCTTCCAATACTGCCAAGCTCTGATTCGAGAATCTCTTCAAATTTACTGTCTGTTTTTTGTTTGGACTGCTTCGATTTCAAAGTCTCGTCAGAAACCAACTTCCCTATTTGGTTTACATCAATGGGTTTCATCAGGTTCTCCTTTAAAAGTTTTTAATTAATTCTTAAAGATTCTGCTATGTCTTCCATGACAACTTCCTGCTGAGAACCGCTCAGCATATCTTTAATTTTAATCTTCCCTTTGGAAATTTCTTCCTCTCCCAATATCAGTGCAAATTTCGCACCAAATTTATCGGCTTTTTTTAACTGATTCTTTAATCCTTTCAATTCATAATCAAATTCACCTTTAAAACCTTGCTTCGTAAGGTTTTTATAAATTTCAACACCTTTTTCCAAAGAATCCTCTCCAAGTATAACAAGATAAAAATCAGGACCGGAAGTTACAACTAACTTTTCATTTAAAAGAATCACCAATCTTTCTATTCCAAGAGCAAACCCTATCCCGGGAATATTTTTCCCTCCAATCTCCTTTACAAGGTTATTGTATCTTCCCCCGGCTCCAACTGCATTCTGGGCTCCAAGTCCTTCGGAAACAGCCTCAAAAACTGTCCTTGTATAATAATCAAGCCCCCTAACCATAAACCTGTTTTCAATGAATTTAACATTAAAATATCCGAGAAATTTCTTTACTTGAAAGTGATATTCTTTGCAATCTTCGCACAAATACTCCAAAACAGACGGAGATTCATTTTTCAGTTCTTTGCACCCTTCCCTTTTACAATCCAAAATTCTCAAAGGATTTTTATCCAATCTCAACTTACAGTCATTGCACAAATACTCCTTTTTACCGGAAAAATACGTTTTCAGAGCTCTTTCAAAAACAGGTCTGCAATTGTCACAACCAACAGAATTTAGCTCGATAACAACATTTTGAAGATTTATTTTTTTTAAAAATTCAGATAAAACGTATATTGTATGCGCATCTGTCAAAGGTGCCTCGTTTCCGAAAACTTCGACACCGAATTGATAAAACTGCCTTAACCTCCCTTTTTGAGGTCTCTCTCTTCTGAACATTGGGCCGTAATAGTAATATTTGTGAGTTTCTGGCTTGGTATGCAAGCTGTTTTCAATAAACGCACGCACCACAGGAGCGGTGCCCTCAGGTCTCAATGACAAAATATCGCCGTTTTTATCTTCAAAAGTATACATCTCTTTTTGAACAATATCAGAAGTCTCTCCTATACTTCTTAAAAAAAGCTCTGTTTTTTCCAAAACAGGAGTTGTTATTTTTTTAAAACCGTTTGCTTCTAAAATTTCAACCCCCTTACTTTCTATAAAACTCCTTATAAGATTTTCTTCCGGCAAAATATCTTTAAAACCTTTTACGGTTTTTATCATTACGTTTCTCCCTTTTTTTGAATTTCATATCATATTTTTTAAAAAATTCAACAATTTTAATCACAATCCAATGATTTATTTTTAAAAAGAAAACTTTGATAATCGTAAATTTCCTGTAAAATCTCCTCCAGCGAATAAGAGAAGTCCCATTCGGGATAATGGCGTTTAAACTTGGAAACATCTGAAATATACCATTTATGGTCACCACGTCTGTTTTCCGTAACAAGCTCGAAACAAATTTTTTTCTTTGAAATCGATTCGCAAATTTCAATTGCCTCAATAATCGAACAATTTGAAAATCTGCCGCCTCCTGCATTGTAAACTTCTCCGCTTTTGGGAGAGCTATAAAAATGCCAAAACATGTTAACCAAATCGAAAGAATGAATATTATCCCTAACCTGCTTCCCTTTGTATCCGTATATGTAATACTTTTTACCGAGTATGCAGCATCTCATCAGATACGACAAAAATCCGTGAAGCATTGTTCCCGAGTGTGCTGGTCCCGTTAAACATCCTCCTCTGAAACAAACTGTTTTCAAGCCGAAGTATCTGCCGTATTCCTGCACCATTACATCTGCGGCAACTTTGCTTGCTCCGAAAAGAGAATGCAAACATTTGTCTATGCTCATACTTTCGTCAATGCCGTTAAAATATTTGTGAGTTTTATCTATTTCAAACCTTGTATCAAGCTCCCTTAAAGGCAGCTTATTCGGAGTATCTCCGTAAACTTTATTTGTGGATGTAAAAATAAAAACAGCATCTGAAGAAAATTTTCTGAAATTTTCAAGTAAAACAAGGGTGCCGTTTGCATTTACCGTAAAATCGGTGAAAGGCTCTTTTGCAGCCCAATCGTGAGAAGGTTGCGCCGCAGTATGAATTATCAAATCGAATTTAAAATTTTTAAAAAGCTTCTCTATTTCATTTTCATTGCGAATATCAATGTTAAAATGAAAATAATTTTTAAAATTTTT
>CAZLFW010000075.1:0-4502 GCA_964559045.1 uncultured bacterium | reverse complement strand
CTCCATAGTTTGAAACCGCTTTTTTATTACTAATATTAAGTAAATTTGAAATACATCTTTCATCTACAACATCTCCTTTTGAGAGTATCATTGCTCTTATAAGCACGTTTTCAAGCTCTCTCACATTTCCGGGCCAGTTATATTTTTCGAACATTTCAATAACGCTTAAAGGTATTCTGGAAATTTTCTTTCCAATATCAGCGTTTATTTTTTTTACAAGGTAATCTACAAGCAGTGTGATATCCTCTATTCTTTCCCTTAAAGAAGGCACTTCTATTTCAAAAACTTTCAACCTGTAATATAAGTCTTTTCTGAAACTACCGTTGGAAATCATTTGTTTCAAATTTCTGTTTGTAGCTGCAATGATGCGGGCGTTCATTCTTATTTTTTCATTCCCTCCAACTCTTTCAAATTCTTTTTCCTGTAAAACCCTTAATAGTTTCGGCTGAATATTTATTGGAATTTCACCTATTTCGTCAAGAAACAATGTTCCGTTTTGTGCTGTTTCCATTTTCCCTTTTTTTTTGGAACTTGCACCGGTAAAGCTTCCCTTTTCATGACCGAAAAGTTCGCTTTCCCACAAATTATCCACAATTGCGGAGCAGTTAATTGCAACAAAAGGCTCTCCGTGATTTTGGCTATGATAGTGAATAGCCCTTGCTATAAGCTCTTTACCTGTCCCGCTTTCTCCCGTAATTAACACATTTGTTTTTACTTGTGATAAAAGACCTATTATTTTGAATATTTCTCTCATAGGCTCGGATTTGCCTATAATGGTATCTTTTTTATAATACTGCTCTTTAATTGTGAGATATTTGTAATCCACAAAATTAGTTAATGATTTTTCCACTATGTTGTTTAGTTTTTCAATATCAATCGGTTTTCTCACATAATCAATTGCACCGAGTTTTATGGCTTTTACAGTTGTTTCCAAATCCTGAAAAGCGGTAATTGTTATGAATTTTGTATCAATTCGAAGCTTTTTTGCTTCCTTTATCAAATCAAGCCCGTCCATATCAGGAAGTTTAATGTCTATAACAGCTATGTGAGGATTGATTTCACCGAGTATCTGAAGTGCTTCTTTTGCCGTTGATGCGCCATAGACGTTATATCCCTTTTCAATAAAGAAAAGCTTTAGGCTTTCAAGAAGGTTCAAGTTATCGTCTGTTATCAATATTTTTTTGTTTAACATGGCAAAATTATATGGAATTCGGTGAATTTGTTTACTTCAGTTTTAACTTCCACTTTTCCTCCGTGAAGGGAAACTATTCTTTCAACATTTGCAAGACCAAGCCCCATACCTTTGCTGTTTGTAGTATAAAAAGGCTTAAAAATATTAGGTAATACTTCTTTGGAGATTCCCACTCCGTTATCAAAAACCGAAATATTAACATGTTTGTTTTTTGTATACAATTTGCTTGAGATTTTAATATGTTTTTCACCTTTTTTACTTTTCAGCGCTTCCATGGAATTATACAGCAAATTAAGGAACACCTGTTCCATTTTTTCATTGTCAATGGTAACGGGGCAAGCTTCAAGTTTTTTGTCATAAAGAATTTTTAATTTTATTTTTGCATGATTTAACAAAGGCATTACTTTTCCAGCAATATTTTTTATCAGATTGTTTATGTTGTTCCTCATAATATTAAGCTCTATGGGTTTTGAAAAGAAAAGAGTATCTTTGATGATTTTGTCCAATATTTCAATATCGTTAAAAATAATTTCCATACGTTTTTTATCAATGCTGTCAAGAATAAGTTTATTTTTCAAAACCTGAATATTTACCTTAATTGATGAAAGAGAGTTTCTTATCTCATGGGCGAATGCAGCGGAAATCCTTCCTATGTCAGCTAACCTTTCCTTTTGAATGTCTTTTTTCCTTTGGGTAATGTCTCTGCAAATACCTGCAATGGATGTTCTATTTTCATAAAATATTTTGTTTGCTTTTATTTCTATGGGGAAAACCTCTCTGTTTTTTTTTACTCCTAATGTTTCAATATTGCCTTTGGTTTCTATTTCATCTATTGTTTCCTCTTTTTTTAACAGCTCTGCTATACTCATATTTACCATTTCATGTTTGGAATAACCGAACATTCTGCATAACGCATTATTTGCAAAAATAATTTTGTCTTCTCTCGCCACAAAATAACCGTCATTTATGTCTTCAACAAGGGTTTTGTATCTTTTTTCCGAATTTTTAAGTTCATTTGTTCTTTCCGCAACTCTTTTTTCAAGAATCTGAAGCATGTTAGACATTGCTTCTTCGTGTTTTTTCTGAAAATAATCGCTGAATCTGTTAATGGTTACATCAACGGTGTAATTCACTTTTTCCAGATAATTTTTTAATTCTTTTCCCGAGAAACAATCGGGGAGCATCTCAATCATAATTATTCTGAAAATTCCGAATGCTCTCTGCACTTCGGAAAGTGCAAACCCCTTTTCAAGTCTCAGTTTTGTAATAAAAACTATAAACTCTTCAACAGCTTCCCAGTTATTGTTACACAATACTTCATAGTTCCCTTCAAAAGCAAGGGATACGGTTTGGAAAAGCTCTTTTTCGGGACGGTGTTTGTAGTTGTTCCCTATCTTTCCTTTTATTAAAGAAATCCATTTTTTTATTATGTAATCTTTGTTGTTTTCCAAAAAAGATTTAAGCATAACAAATTCCAAACAATTAACATGCCAAAAAAGAATATCTAATTTAATCCGTTATAATTTTTTACATATTCAATCCATTGCTCATAAACACGTGAGCCGAGCTCATTTTTAAAGCCTTCCATAATAAACTCAAAAGGCAAATCGTCAAATTCTCCCCGCTCTTTTAAATACTCAAAAGTAAGCTCGTTTTTCGAATTGAATTTTTCAAGAAGTGCGTTGTTGCTGCCGTTGAACTCGGAAGGTTTATATCCGAATTTATCACACATCTCTATGTTGAATGTTGGAGCGGCACCAAGCCATTTCGAGTCTAAATATATTCCGCAGTATCCGTGGAAATGATAGGTATTGCCGAATAATTTGGTGAGTTTTTCAGGAGCTTTGTAGTTTTTTATATCAACAAAAATCAGCTTACTCGGGATATTGGCGCATCTCAACATGGAGCATAAAAGAACCGCCTTTTGTATGCAATAACCGTAGCCTCTTTTTAAAATCACACTGCTTTTGTAATACTCTTTTTTATCCCAAGGACTGTATGGATTGTATTTTATTGAGTCACGGACAAAATAGAACAATTTTACAGCTTTTTTCTTTTCATCTGAAATGTTCTCCGTAAGAGCCAATGTTTTCTGCATAATCGAAGGTTCATTGTAATCAAGGAAATAAGTTGTTTTTAAAAATTTATCCATATTTTGTATCCTTTCATATTTTTTTCCAAAAATTAAAAATATTCATTGCATTTTTGTAAAATATTTTTTCTTTGCAAGAATCGGAAATGGACAGGGAGTTTATTGCGTCAATGTTTTTCCATATTCCTGGAACACCGGGAAAATCAGTGCCAAAAACAAATTTATCTTGCATTTTCTCCATACTGGGATAATATTTTAATAAATTTTTGGGAGGAAGTCCCGAAACATCTATGTATACATTGTTATGCCTTCTTATTAGAAATTCTGCAATTTGATACCAAAATCCTCTTCCTGCATGGCACAGCACAATTGTAAGTGAGGGAAAATCAGAAGCAACATCGTCAAAAGTATACGGGTCCGCATATCTTAATTTGGTTTTGGGAAAAACAGATGTGCCTGCATGAAGCATAACGGGAATTTGATTTTTTTCGCAATAATCGTAAACAGGATAGAGTCTTTTGTCGTTAATGTAATACAGCCCGTGCACCGAATGCAGTTTCAGACCTTTTACTCCCATGTCAATTTGTTTTTTAAATTCATCAAGAGGCTCTTTGTGCACAAGAGGATTAACTGCTCCGAATGCAATAAATTCGGGATATTTTTCCTGAAATTTAATCGTATCTTCCACAGGAAGCACTCCTGCTGTGAGAGGTGAGTATTCAGGGAGCAGTATCCCTGCTGTAACACCTTCTCTGTTTAAAACTTCCACATAATTGTCAATAACAAGATAACCTTTTTTGTCAAAAATTTTGTTTTTATAATCTCCCGTATCCATCCAGAGCTTTACAGCTTGTTCGCTCCATTGAAACAAATGTCCCGTGTGAAGATGAATATCAATTACATTCATAAAAAATCCTTTCATTATACAGAAGCTTTTCCATTAATCTTTACGAAAAAAAAAGGTTTGTCAAGAAAATTAAGCTGTCCCCATTTGTCAAGACCAATTTTTCTTTTTTTGTTATTTTTTATGCTGCATTTAAAAATATTTTTTTAGCATCGTAATATTTATCCTCTGAACCTTGATAATATTTTTCATCAGGTGTCAAATAAGACAATGAAGAATGCAGTCTTTGAGTATTGTAAATATTGATATATTCTTCAATTCCTTTCCTTGCTTCACTTATGTCTTTATATGATGATGGATACACATTCTCATAT
>CAZLFW010000074.1:0-3642 GCA_964559045.1 uncultured bacterium | reverse complement strand
CAACAGAGCTATTCTCGCCGCTGCAGCAGCACAAGCACCTGTGGTAAATCCCTCTTTTAATTTTTTCATAATGTAAATTAACATTTGCGTATTTTAATTGCAATACTAATTTTTTGATAATGCAGCAGAGTTTGATACACTGAAAAAGTAATATAAACATTAAATTAAATTGAATTGACTTTTTTGCTCTATTTGATTAAAAATTAAATAATGTTTTAAGTTTATGTAATTTTACGAAAGAGACCTTAAAAATGAAAAATCCCGGATTTATCAAGCTTATAAGAACGTTTGGAATTATTATCATTATAGTTCTTTCACTGCTGATAATAGGAATAGACATTTTTTTCTCTTACAAAGACTTTAAGACGCAAACTGAAAAAGTTAAAAATTCCTATGTTGAGAAGCAGAAGAGAAAGATAAAAGACGAAGTTTTGAGAGTTGTGAAAACGATTCGATTTGAAAAGTCTCTTGCGGAAAAAAGAGTGAAAAATCTTTTAAAGGAAATGGTTTATGTGGCGCACAGTATTGCTGAGAGCATATATATAGAAAATAAAGGCAAAAAAAACATTGATGAAATAAAAAAAATGATTGTCCAAACTTTAAGAAGAGTAAGATTTGCAAACGGTAAAAGTTATTTTTTTATAACAACATTAAATGGTGTTTCCGTATTGTTTGCAGACAAGCCGGAACTTGAAGGTAAAAATCTTTTTAATGTTCAGGGCTCTCGCCATAATTTTGTTGTAAGAAAAATGATTGAAATTGTAAAAAAGCACGACGGTGAAGGATTTTATGAATATTATTGGAGCAAGCCTGAGTTTAAAGGATTTAATTATAAAAAGATTTTGTTTGTGAAAGAGTTTAAGCCTTTTAATTGGTTTATAGGAACTGGGTTGTATCTTGAAGATATTAAAGAAAATATTAACAGAGAATTAACAGAAAAGATAAGTAGAATAAGGTTCGGAAAAGAAGGGTATATTTTTATTAACAGATTTAACGGTGATGCTCTGATTTCCAACGGAAAGGTGCTTGGTGGAAAGAAAAAACTGTGGGAAGCCTCTCCAAAATATAGTGATAAATTAAAGAGTATTTTTAAAAAAGAGCTGAAAGCTGCAATAACTGACAGCGGTGATTATATATTTTATTCATGGATAAAATTATCAAAGCCTAATAAAGAAGCTCCTAAAGTATCGTTTATTTACGGAATTAAAGATTTAAAATGGATAGTGGGAGCAGGAGTATATCTTGATGATATAGAAAAAAAGATAAATGCAATGAAAAACGAACTTAACATTCATTTACAACATAAAGTTTTTTCTATGATAGGAATCACTTTAATTGTAATGGTGTTTTTTTTATGGTTTATTGAAAAGCTTACAATAAAATTGGAAAAAGATACAGAAGCTTTCCTCGCTGACATACAAAGGACAGTAGAAAAAGACGAGTTTGTTGATGTTGGGAAAATTTATTTTTCCGAGTTTAAAACCTTGGCTGAAAGCATTAATAAAATGCTTTCAAGCAAAATGGAAATCAAAGAAAATCTTATTCAAAGCGAAGAAAAATTCAGGAAAATTTTTGAATACAATCTTGATTCAATGACTTTAAGCAAATTAAACGAAATAGGTTTTGTTAATGTAAACCATACCTTTACAAAATTAACCGGTTATTCCAAAGAAGAAGTTATAGGTAAAGGCGCTTTGGAGCTGAATCTTTTCAAAAATTCTGAAAACAGGGATAAGGTGTTAGAGCTTTTGACAAAATACGGATTTTTTGAAAATTTTGAAGCAGAGTTTGTGACAAAAAGCGGAGAAACGAAGTTTGGGCTTATGTCTGGAATTGTAATAGATATTAAAGGTGAGTCTTATATTTTAACAATGACGAGAGATGTATCAGACTTGAGATATATACAGAGAAAACTCTCCGAAACTGAAGAAACAAGTGAAGCGATACTAAGGGCTTTACCTGATTTAATATTTGTCCTTGATGACAATTATATTTTTAAAGGCTACTACACCTCAAATATAAAAAATCTGTTAAAAACTCCCGATGAATTTATGGACAAAACAGTTGATGAAGTTTTGCCTGCAAAATTGGCGCAACTTACCAAAAAAAATATAGATAAGGTTTTAAAAACAAGGGAAATTGCCGTTTTTAAATATAGTATCGAAATTAACGGAAAAAAACAATTTGAAGAAGCACGAATGGTTCCCAAAGGCAAAAATGAGGTTTTGGCTATAATCAGAGACATTACCTCGGAAATGCAGGCTGAAAAAGAGAGAATCAAAATAAGCAGGCTGGAAACTCTCGGTATTGTTGCAGGAGGTATTGCCCACGATTTTAACAATATCCTTGCAGGACTTTTTGGTAATCTTGAAATGTTGAAAATGACACTTTCAAAAAAAGAGCCTTCGTATAAATTTTTGGAAAGAGCTTACGACTCAATGGAAAGAGCCAAATCTCTCACAAAACAGCTTCTTACTTTCTCAAAAGGAGGAGAGCCTGTTTTGGATGCACTTGATTTGAAATCTTTAATTAAAGATTTTGTGAAGTTTAATCTTACAGGAAGCAATGTAAAACCTGTTTTTAATATTGCTGAAGATTTATGGAACATTAAAGCTGACAAAGGACAGATAAGTCAAGTTATAGGAAATCTTGTTATTAATGCTAAACAGGCTATGCCCGACGGAGGTAATATATATGTTAAAGCTGAGAATGCGGAAACAGAATTTGGGGAATATGTTAGAATTCATATTAAAGACGAAGGTGTAGGTATTGAGCAAGAAAATCTTGATAAGATTTTCGACCCTTTTTTCACCACCAAACAGGAAGGGAGCGGTCTCGGGCTTTCAACGGTTCATAGTATCATAAGAAAACATAACGGGACAATTACAGTTGAATCTGTTGTTGGAAAAGGAACTGTTTTTATAATTATGCTTCCTGCGGAAAAAAATTTATCGGGAATAAAGAATATTGTTGACAAGCACGAATCTGAGCTTATTTTTGCAAATTTGAAAATTCTTATAATGGATGATGAAAGCATGATTAGAGAAGTTGCTAAAGATATGCTTAAAAGTCTTGGATGTTTTGTGGATGAGGCGCTTGACGGTGACGAAGCTGTTAAAAAATATAAAAAAGCTTATGATGAAAAAACTCCTTATGACATTGTTATTATGGATTTGACAATTCCGGGTAAAAAAGGAGGAAAAGAAGCTGTAAAAGAAATACTTGAGATAAATGAAAATGCAGTGGTAATTGTGGCAAGCGGTTATTCCACCGACCCTATTATTGCAAATTATGAGGAATACGGTTTTTCAGGAAGACTTATGAAACCTTTTAAATTTATGGAACTAAAGGAAGAAATCAGAAAAATAATTCTACGAGATATTTAAATTAGAGTTTTGTATTTTTGTCATCAGGAAGTATTGTAGTCCCTGTAACCGAGCAGTGAACAGGCAGTTTTCCCCATATTCCCGTTTTACTTTTCTGCGCTTTTATCATAAATGACCACCCTGGACAGCCTCTGCAAAAATTAACCTCATCGGCTACACAGGGTGGAATTTGTGTTTTATTAGTCAGTTTTTTCATTAATTTTAAAGATATTTAAATTTTTTCCATATTTTTTAGCACTTTTTCCGCTGTAATAGG